>NZ_JAIWON010000131.1 GCF_020216885.1 Zymomonas sp.
GATCAATAATGCGCTTTTTTAAAACATAATGATTGCCAAAGAAGAAAGCTGCAAAAGCAACAGCAGCCAGAAAGGCAAAAAGATAACCACTATTCCAGCTTTTAGGCCAAAAAGGATGTGCTAAAATCGCCAATGCCCCAAAAGCCAATAAAGCAGATGTCGCGGCCAAAGCCCCAGCGCGCGAAAAAATTTTCTCTCTATATTGTAACAATAGAGCCATCACGACCACTAACGCCATAATCGTCGCGGTTTGCTGCGCGCCTATTTTGAGTAATCCAGCCATTTCCAGATAGAAAGAAGCCGATTGTAAAGAAGCTATCGCTATAGCCCAAAGCCATTTTTTGACAGGGAGCGCGGGTGGATGGCCTTGGAGGATAATTAGGAAACAGGTGGCTAAGCCATATCCTATCGCCATAACCGAGGCGAAAGCCGTATGATAAAAGGCTTGCCCCAAAACCAAAGACAATGCGGTGTTAAGGAGCATAGCCAAAAAAGCTATCCCGAAATAAGCAATCTGATTCATCGGGATAGGATAAGCCTAAAGGCTAATAAATTCGCTACTTTTCGGTTCTAGCAAATGCAATGAACCATTTTCGATCGCGAACCATGCTCCATGAAGGTCGAGTTTACCGGCAGCTTCCCGATCACGAACGAAGGGAAAACTACGAAGATTTGCAATACTGGTTCTGACCCCTTCATGTTCTAAACGGCCAGCAATATCAGATTCGTGACCATGTTCGGCAACGACTCTGTCACGGGCATCATCCAGCAAAGAAATCCAGCTTTTGATGAAAAAATCATCATCTTCGTCTTCGCTTCCGGTGCCTTCCAAAGAAGCCTTGATACCGCCACAGGCACCATGTCCCATAACCAGAATATCGCTTACTTCTAGCTTGGTTACGGCATATTCAAGTGCTGCCGACACACCATGATGTCCCAATTCTCTTTCATAAGGCGGCACCAAAGCACCCACGACACGAATAACAAAAATTTCACCCGGATTGGTATCGAATATCTGGGCAGGATCAACGCGACTATCAGAACAGGCGATAACCAGAACCTTCGGGTTTTGACCTTTTGACAGATGCTCCCAACGATCATGCTGGTCTGTCCAGTCACCACTACGGAAGCGCTGATATCCCATAATCAGTTTCTGAAAGTCTATCATAGAAAAAATCTTTCTTCATAGAATGAAAAATTGATAATTATCTTTTGCCTGTGTCTTGTCACACTGGCAAGTAACGAAAGGTATCGTTAAATATAAAGGTATGAGTAAAATTCCCGCACCTGATGAAAAAACCAGCCGATCCGATTCTGGTTCCTCGATTTTGCGTAAACCGGACTGGCTTCGTGTCCGTTCTCCTGGTGGCGCTGCTTTTAATGAAACCCACGGCTTGATACGAAAATTGGGTCTAGCCACGGTGTGCGAAGAAGCCGCCTGTCCTAATATTGGGGAATGTTGGACAAAAAAACAGGCAACCGTCATGATTTTGGGGGAAGTCTGCACCCGAGCCTGTGCCTTTTGCAATGTAAAGACAGGCCACCCCGACAAGGTCAATCCGTTGGAACCGGGGCATGTTGCTGATGTCGCAGCCGAAATGAATTTGGAGCATATTGTTATCACATCGGTTGATCGTGATGACCTAGAAGACGGCGGTGCTTCACAATTTGTCAAAGTTATCGAAGCCGTCAGGGCAAGAACCCCGAAAACGACGATTGAGATTCTGACCCCAGATTTCCGTGGTAAGCCGGATCACGCACTGGATATGATCGTCAAAGCGCGCCCCGATGTATTCAATCACAATCTTGAAACAGTGCCTCGTCTTTACCCGACGATTCGTCCGGGCGCGCGCTATTTTACTTCCTTGCGCTTGCTTGAAAAAGTGCGGGAACGGGATCCCTCTATTTTTACCAAATCCGGTTTGATGCTAGGCTTAGGCGAAGATCGTTTGGAAGTGCATCAGGTCATGGATGACATGCGGCAAGCAGATGTCGACTTCTTAACCTTGGGACAATATTTGCAACCTACGCCGCGCCATGTTCGGGTAGAAGAGTTTGTTACACCTGACAGCTTCAAGGCCTATGCGGCGACAGCCCGAGCTAAGGGTTTTTCAATGGTGGCATCCTCTCCTTTAACGCGCTCCAGCTATTATGCCGGCGCTGATTTTGCACGTTTAAAAGACGCTCGCCAAAAGAAATTGGAAAAAATAGCCGCCAAAAATAGCGGGAAGGATGCTTAATGCCGCATTACACAGAATCAAAAATATTGCCTTATACGCCACAGCAACTTTTTGATCTGGTCGCGGATATCAGCCGTTATCCTGAATTCTTGCCATGGGTAATCGCCGTTCGGATTCGGTCTCGTGAAGAAAACAGGATGACGGCTGATCTGATTGTGGGTTTCAAGGCTTTTCGGGAAAGTTTTACGTCAAAAGTAACTTTGGATTCACCCCATTCGGTATCGGTTGAATATATCGACGGCCCATTATCCCATCTTCATAATGAGTGGCATTTCACAGAAGAAGGAGAGGGGAAAACCCGATTAGATTTTATGGTCGATTTCTCTTTCCGGTCGAGAATTTTCGAGGCGCTTGCCGGACAATTCTTTGATCGAGCCGTGCAAAAAATGACTCAAGCCTTTGAAGAAAGAGCGAACAACCTTTACGGCTTATCCGATGCCTAGCCGTTTTTTAGGTAAATTACGCTTTTAGAAAATGCAGATTAAACCCTATAGGGAATAGGGAAAATCTATTCTGTTTTTGACAAGAAGATTATTTTTTTAGGTCTGGCCTTTCTTCGCTTCATAAAACGAAGAAAGACAGCCTTTTTTATATCATTCGTCAGCCAAATGGCCGTCAGTTTTTAACCTTGAGAGATCGACGCATCCGGCATCAACAGGCTAAGGGCGCATAAAGCCGCCTGTAAACGGATGCCTGAACGCCCTAAATCCCCGAAAGATTTCTGTTCTGCAACGACTTCATTCGGATCAGCATCCCGTCTCGCCCGCGCAAAAACAACGGTGCCAACGGGTTTTCTTTCATCGCCGCCGGTCGGGCCTGCAATACCTGTAATCGCAACCGCAATATCGGCATCGCTTTTTTCAACGGCATTCCGTGCCATTGCCCAAGCAACCGCCAGAGAAACAGAGCCAAAAGTTTCAATGACGTCTTGACTGATATTCAATAAGTCTATTTTTGCCTGATTGGCATAGGTCACAAATCCGGCATCAAAGACATCAGAAGCCCCCGGAACCTCGGTCAAGGCCGCCATTACCAAACCACCGGTGCAGCTTTCCGCAACGGCAATACGCTGACCAGCGGCGCGGTTGGCATCAATCACCAAGCTAGCGCGGGTTACCAATTCATTCGGTAAATTATAATGGACATTTTCCTGCGGCTGGTTTTCTTCCATATTTTGGATAGTTTTTTGTATTTCTTCACTATCATGGGCAGAAATATCCTGCTGTTCTGCCTTTTGTTGAAGCACTTCTTTCTCGGTATCAGAAGGCTGCGAGGACAGGCCATCCGTCTGGTTATTGTCCATAGTCATCGGTTTAATCTCCCGAACAAATATCAAAAGGCAAAATACGTCCAACCTTGCCAATTTTCTTAATCAAGGCGAATGTGGAAACAGAAACATCCCCGATTTTATTGGCGGGTTGTTCTGCCACAAATGGCAAAAAGCCATTGACGATTTCACAGGATTGCGGCTTCATCTTTTGGCTGACGATATCGGAAACCATGGTTTCGATCGCAGCTCTTTTGCCCGCATCTCCCATATCGGCCACAGCTGACCCGCCCAGCCGTTCAAAAGCGGCTTTTGCCTTAGGCCAGTCGGTTTCACTTTCCTGACGAAAGCGCTTGCTAAGGGTTGCTTCCTGCTTCAGCAAATAGGAATCGCTATCCAACACTGAAGAACATTGCTGTTTGGCGCCTTGCAGCAAGCCCGGTAAAGCTGTTTCCATCAAAGCCTGCGCTTCGGCATGAGTCATACATTGACTCTGGCTCCCTGCAGCCTCGGTGGCAGCAGCCATAGCGCCCGTCCCGACCATGCAGGCAACAAGCGCTATCGAGTGACGAATAACCGGATTCATAGAATAACTAATTAGCACAAAATATCCGGCAAGCGAATACTGGTAACCGCTTGGGCAGCAATCCCTTCTTTCCGGCCTGTAAAACCAAGTTTTTCAGTTGTCGTCGCCTTGATACTAACCCGCTGTTCGGGAAGTCCCAGAATACCGGCAATATGCTTACGCATTGCTGGCCGATAAGGTCCTACTTTTGGCGCTTCACAGATAATCGTTACATCCGCATGGTCAATAATAGCACCGGCTTTCTTGGCAAGCTGAACGGCATATTCAAGGAATTGGGTCGAATTTGCACCCTTCCATTGCGGATCGCTTGGCGGGAAATGTGTTCCGATATCGCCATCAGCAATCGCCCCCAACAAAGCATCCGTTAAGGCATGGAGTGCGACATCGGCATCGGAATGACCGGCAAGACCATGATCATGCGGAATTTTGATGCCACCCAACATAATATGGTCACCCGCTTCGAAACAATGAACATCGAAACCTGAACCGCAAACAGAAATCATTTTTTCAGTCATTTGAGCCTCGGCTACAGCAAAATCAGCAGGATAGGTCAGTTTCTCGAGTAGTCTATCGCCTGTTATCAAGGCAATTTTTTCACCAAAAGCGCGCACAACCTGCGCATCATCCGTCGGCTCATCGCTGCCTGTCCACGCTTGATGCGCCGCTATCACCGTCTCAAGATCAAAGGCTTGCGGGGTTTGGACGCGATGGAACAGATTGCGATCAACAGCCTCAACTTCTTGATTAACAAGCGTATCAACAACCGGTAAAACGGGTATCGCCGCCTTAGATGATTTCAAGGCGTCGAGTAGGCGATCAATCACTATTTTGGGTAGAAAGGGGCGGGCTGCATCATGAATAAAAACCCGTTTGTAACCACGGTCATGGGCGACTTTCAAACCATTTATCACAGAATCACGCCGAAAAACGCCACCGATCACTGGCTGCGGTAAATCTCGGTCTCCGACAGCCTCTTGATATAACGCCTGATGACCGTCCGCGATAACGACTTGTACCGTATCAATTTCGGGATGGGCGAGCAGGTTATCAATCGCATGTGCCAGAATAGCTTTACCCGCGATTTTCCGATATTGTTTCGGCAGACCTTCACCTGCACGTTTACCCTGACCGGCCGCCACAATAAGCGCTATATTATCTGTTCTTTTCATCATTACCCGCCAAGCCTTAAGCCTTTTATGAATGCTTGCAATAGAGTTATCGCTTCCTTGAATTGCCGTTTTTATGCAATAGTTGGCCTTTTATAAAGCCTTTTCAGCCAAGGAAAGCTTGTCTGATTTTTGAAAGCAAGCTAACCATAGCCGCATGAACAGCCCTGAACATAATCCTACCCATAATCTGATTTCGCCTATTCAGATAGGCTCTGTCCGAATTGATAATCCGGTTATTCTAGCTCCGATGACAGGGGTTACGGATTTGCCTTTTCGTCGGATTGTCCGTCGTTATGGTTCGGGATTGAATGTGACAGAAATGATTGCCAGTCAGGCAATGATTCGGGAAACGCGCCAGTCGTTACAAAAATCGACATGGGATCCCTCCGAAGAGCCGATTTCGGTTCAGTTGGTTGGTTGCACACCAGATGATATGGCCGAATCAGCCAAACTGAATCAGGATCGGGGCGCAGCCATTATTGACATCAATATGGGCTGTCCTGTCAGAAAAGTCGTCAGTGGTGATGCCGGCTCGGCTTTGATGCGTGATTTGAAACTGGCTGCCTCGATTATCGAAGCGACAGTCAAAGCGGTTTCTCTTCCTGTCACCTTAAAAATGCGGATGGGCTGGGATCTAAACACTCTGAATGCACCGGAACTTGCGCGTATTGCTCAAGATATCGGGGTTCAGATGGTAACGGTGCATGGCCGTACCCGTAACCAGCTTTATAAAGGTCATGCGGATTGGGCTTTTGTTCGCCAAGTCAAAGATGCCGTGTCGATACCTGTTATTGTGAATGGCGATATCAATAGCCTTGATGATGCCAAAACAGCCCTGCAACAATCTGGTGCTGATGGCATTATGGTCGGTCGGGGCAGCTATGGCAAACCGTGGCTTTTATCCCAGTTGATGCAGGGATTGATTGATGGTGAGATGGAAAAAACGCCGTCGATAGATGAACAATATCGCACCATTACCGAACATTATGACCATATGTTAAGCTATTATGGTACGATCACGGGCGTCAATATCGCTCGCAAACATATCGGATGGTATACCAAAGGACTGCCAGCTTCGGCAGAATTTCGGAATAAAATCAACCGTGAAGAAGACCCCGACAGGGTAAAAGAAATGCTGGCTGAATTTTACCGCCCTTGGCTCAGCCAAATAGCCGCCTGACGGATTGATTTTATGGGAAATATTAAAAAAACGACAGAAATAACACTGCCGCTTCATCTCGGCGGCGGCAAGGTTGCTGTGCCGGAACAAGGGCTGGCTGATGCGATGGAAGCCCATTTACTGTATTATTTTGCCGTTTTCGGGGAAAGTTTACCACCAGACGGTTTGTGGGAACATATCCTTGGCGAGGTAGAAAAACCTTTGCTGAAAGTCGCCTTGCAGGCTGTCGGCGGCAATCGGATCAAAGCCGCAAAATTGCTTGGCATCAACCGAAATACTCTCCGTCAAAAATGTCTAAATCGCCACGTCGATCCCGATAATCTTTAAAATGGGCGAAAGATATTCTTTGTTATAAAATCGATTTGTCTTTCTTGAAATTTTGATTTCAGCCAAAAAATATATCAAATTAAATCTGATTGTGTTTTGATTGCATCGTCTTTGTAGTATCGTTGCAACGATGATGGAGGATAGCGCTATAGAAAGCACCAAAGAGACAGAGGTCGATCTGAAAAAAATCCGATTATGGCCTCTTTCCAAAAGAAAGCTTTATTATTTTCTCTATCGCCGCTTTCCGGCATGGGCGGAGACGCTTACCTTTGTCGCCTGTCTGGTTATTGCTTTTTTCAGCTATAGACTGGCTGTTTATCACGGGACACCTGCAAAGCCACTTAGCCCGCTTGTGATCGCTCTGTTGCTGGTCGCCAATCTGGTGCCTGCGATGATGTTGATGGTTCTACTGGCGAGAAGGCTTGCTTTGAGGCGGGCGGCCAAATCTCCATTAGGTGGGCGAGGGCGGCTTCATGTGCGTTTGGTCGCTATTTTTTCTATTGTTGCGGCTGTTCCTACCCTGTTAGTGGTTATTTTTGCCTCATTTCTATTCCAATACGGGGTCTCTTTCTGGTTTTCGGATAGCGCCCGTACCATTCTTGCTAATGCTGATCGGGTTGCTCAATCCTATGTAAAGGAAAATACCGCCCGCATCATTGGCGATTTGAACGCAATGCCCAATGATTTTAGGGCAGCGTTATCGCAAGCCCCCATTGAAGATCCACGTTGGAGCCGCTTTATTTTTATGCAGCTCATCAACCGTGGTTTGAATGAAGTCGCCCTTTTACAGATGCCGCCTTCGGATACGGGCGCGCCGATTATGTTGGCAGGGGCGCTTACCGATACGCGCCCGTTAGAAAATCGCCTTCCTGCAAAGATGATCGCTTTACTACGGGATAAGCAGGCACATACGTCTATTTCTTCCGGTGACCGGATTGAAGCCACTATTTTACTTGATGCCCATTCAAGACTCTATATCTATATTTCTCGCCAGCTTGACCCTGTTGTTCTGCTGCAGGCTTCTCGCGCCAAGACCGCATTGGGCGATTATAACCGTCTGGTTGAAAGTTCGCGCGTCTTACAAATTCGTTTTAATGGGGCATTATTGGTTGTCTCGCTGTTGATTGTTGCCATTGCGATTTATATCGCCTTTGTGGTCGCAGATCGTATTGTCCGGCCTATTTCTCATATGGTGGAAGCTGTCCGCCGCATTGGTTCCGGTGATCTTGGCGCGCGCACCCATCTAAAACATAATCGTGATGAAATCGGAACATTGGGCTTTGCCTTTAACCGCATGGCGAACAAGCTTGAAGAACAGACAAATACCTTGATGTCTGTCAATTATTTGCTTGATAGCCGCCGTGCTTTTACGGAAGCGGTTTTGTCAGGTGTTTCTGCTGGCGTTTTGTCTGTTAACAGCCAACATACTATCCAGCTTGTTAATCTTTCGGCACAAAATCTCTTAAAGGCTGATGAAAAAATCCTGATTGGTGAGAAACTCGATAATATCGCCCCTGAATTAGATAGCCTACTGGCACAACAAGCTGGGGACAGTATCGTCCATATTCTAGTCGATAACGAACCCCGCACTTTCGCAGTCAGAGTTGTCAGAGCCGCTGATAATCACGTTTTGACTTTTGATGATATCACCCAGCAATTGGCGGATCAGCGTTCAGCGGCTTGGGCAGATGTAGCGCGTCGGATTGCCCATGAAATCAAAAACCCGCTTACACCGATTCAGCTCGCCGCTGAAAGATTACAGCGCCGTTATGGGCGTCAGATTACTTCGGATGAGGAAACTTTTAGCCGTCTGACCAGTACTATTGTCAGACAAGTCGGGGATTTACGGCGGATGGTGGATGAATTTTCATCCTTTGCCCGAATGCCCAAGCCTGTATTCAGGAAAGAGGCCATAAGCGATATTGGCCGTCACGCGCTATTCTTGCACGAGGTTGCCCATCCGCAAATAGGCTTTGTATTTGAATCACAAGAAGACTTGCCGCTCATGGTCTGTGATCAACGGCAATTAGGGCGGGCTTTGACTAATCTGGTCAAAAATGCTGTTGAGGCTATCGAAGAAAATGATCGCGGCGGCTCTGGCCATGTTTGGATGACTTTAAAACGGGAAGATAGCCATTTGATTATAGAGGTTGCCGATGATGGTATCGGTCTGCCAAAAGAGCGGGAAAGATTAACCGAGCCTTATATGACAACCCGTGTTCGTGGCACCGGATTAGGCTTGGCTATTGTTAAAAAGATTGTTGAGGAACATGCCGGAACATTGACTTTTTCAGACCGCGAAGGTGGCGGAACAATCGTGCGTCTTTCTTTTGATCTGGTAGCTCTTGCGCCGGTAACAATCGAAAGTGTAGCAGAAAAGGGGATAGGTAATCAGGAACCCGCTATTCCCGGACTTACCCGATCAAGGAGCGAATAATGGCGCTAGAAATTCTGGTCGTTGATGACGAAATGGACATTCGTGAACTGGTAGCGGGGGTTCTTGATGATGAAGGCTATGCCACAAGAACGGCTGCGGACAGTGATGCGACTTTACAGGCTTTAGCAGAAAGACGGCCTTCGCTGGTTTTACTGGATGTCTGGTTAAAAGGTTCGAAACTGGACGGTCTCGAATTACTAGAAGAAATCAAACGGCGTGATCCGACTTTGCCAGTGCTGGTTATTTCCGGCCATGGCAATATCGACACGGCTGTAACGGCTATCCGACAAGGTGCCGTTGATTTCATCGAGAAACCCTTTGA
>NZ_JAIWON010000132.1 GCF_020216885.1 Zymomonas sp.
CCTAGTGCGATAGCATAAAGCATTGATAGAAATCCCAAACAATAAAATTAAATAAAAATGATTATTTACTAAAATAAAATTAAAATAATTTTAAATAAAAATTACTCTATAAAAACACCTTCACTAAAAACAGAAAAATTTATTTTAAAGAGCGTTTTTATTTCTAAAAATAGAAAAATATTCTATGGCACCCTAATGACTAAACAAAGACAAAGCACTGATTTTCAGAAGAAATACCCAAATTCAAAAGAGGATAACAAAGAGAATAGCCTTTCCATAGCCCCTCAAGAATCTATGCCGAAGAGGGATTGCCCCCTTTGCCCTAGATTGGCAAGCCTCCGCCATGATTTACAAAAAGAGCATCCTGATTGGTTTAATGCCCCTGTGCCACCTTTTGGGGATGACGATCCTTGGCTAGCTATCGTCGGCCTTGCCCCTGGTATGAAAGGTGCTAATCGCACGGGACGACCTTTCACCGGCGATTTTGCTGGTATTCTTCTTTATGAAACGCTGCTGAAATATGGATTAGCGACCGGTCATTATCAGGCGGATATCAATGATGGTTTCACATTAAAGGGGGCTGTCGTTTTAAATTCGGTGCGCTGCCTTCCGCCGCAAAACAAGCCGACAACGCAAGAGATGGTGACCTGCCGCCCATTCTTTCTGGGAGCAATGGCGCATTATTCTCATCTGAAAGTTATTCTGGCCTTGGGGCATATTGCCCATCAGACCATTTTGCGGGCTTTTGGTATCTCTTTATCTTCGATGCCTTTTAAACACGGAGCCGCCTATCAGCTTTCGCCAGAAATACAGCTTGTCGATAGCTATCATTGCTCACGCTATAATCAGAATACCCGCCGCCTAACAGAAGATATGTTTGATGATGTTTTTGCGAAAATAATAGAATGTCGCGGAACTGAGGATTAAAAATAAAGAGCCTGTCCCTGAATAATAAATTCGGATGTGATTTTATCAAGGAATCACGACAGAGAAGGCGTTATGACAACGTTTACCATATGGTTAGGTTGGTTATTATTGATAACCTCGACGAACTTTTTTTTCAAACTTATTTTTTGAGACGTTAACTATCGTGATTTTTCTTTAATTTTTTAGAAAAATAACAAGACTTTTTATGACCTTTTTTGAATAAAGATGCGGTTAGTTGCAGGAGTCGTAAAATGACCACTGGTCGTATGTCTCGTCGAGAATGCCTTTCCGCAGCTGCCATAGTGCCTATTGCCGCTATGACAGCAACCGCCACTATTACAGGATCAGCTCAGGCTGCAAAGAATAATATGAACGGATCTACCATCGGTAAGATTACCAAATTTTCACCTCGCCTTGATGCTATTTTAGATGTCTCTACCCCAATTGAGGTCATTGCATCTGATATTCAATGGTCAGAAGGCCCTGTATGGGTCAAAAATGGCAATTTCCTGCTGTTTAGTGATCCGCCCGCCAATATCATGCGTAAATGGACGCCCGATGCCGGTGTCAGCATCTTCCTGAAACCTTCAGGTCATGCAGAACCCATTCCGGCCGGTCAGTTCCGTGAACCCGGTTCCAACGGTATGAAAGTTGGCCCCGATGGCAAAATCTGGGTTGCAGACAGTGGCACGCGCGCCATCATGAAAGTGGATCCGGTCACCCGTCAGCGCAGCGTTGTTGTCGATAACTATAAAGGCAAACGCTTTAACAGCCCGAATGACCTCTTCTTCTCGAAGTCAGGCGCTGTCTATTTCACTGATCCGCCTTATGGTCTGACCAATCTTGATGAATCCGACATCAAAGAGATGAACTACAATGGTGTGTTCCGTCTCTCTCCTGATGGTCGTTTAGATTTGATCGAAGCCGGTCTTAGCCGCCCGAATGGTTTGGCTCTGTCCCCTGATGAAACGAAACTTTATGTTTCTAACTCAGATCGCGCCAGCCCGAATATCTGGGTTTATTCTTTGGACAGCAATGGCTTGCCCACCAGCCGGACTTTACTGCGTAATTTCCGCAAAGAATATTTCGATCAGGGACTTGCCGGTCTGCCTGATGGTATGAATATCGACAAACAGGGCAATCTTTTTGCGTCTGCTCCGGGCGGTATTTACATTTTCGCACCAGATGGTGAATGTTTGGGTCTTATCTCTGGTAACCCAGGTCAGCCACTGTCAAACTGTTGCTTTGGTGAAAAAGGCCAGACCTTGTTCATCTCGGCTTCTCACAATGTTGTGCGCGTTCGCACCAAAACCTTTGGATAATTATTGTCTGTCATAAAAATATAAAAAACAGATAATATACAAAATTCAGGCCCGTTTTAAGGGAAGTAATAGAAGAGGATGCCAAAAGGCAAATTCCTGACGGGCCCTGATAAGAGAAAGAACAAAAAAATTCTTTCTGAAGAATACGCTATAATTTGGCTATCTTTCTTTTCTGACCGCTTTATTGTCGGATGATATTCCAGAGAAGAAAGTAAGCAATCGTGGCCTCGTCTCTTTCCGATAGACTTGACGCAATCATTCAACAAAGCCTTGATACCCAAAGATTAGTGGGCTGTGTTTTGTTGGTCGCCCATAATGGGCAATTGATTTATCAGAAAACTGCTGGTTGGAAGGATAGAGAAAAACAGCAGGCGCTAGCTCTCGATAGTGTTTTTCGTCTCTCTTCAGTAACAAAACCTCTAGTGACAGCAGCGGCGCTTCGATTAGTCGAAGAAGGTCGGATTAGCTTAGATACGCCTGTTACCCGATGGCTACCTTATTTTAAGCCCAAATTTGCCAATGCCCCCGAACCCCCTGTTATTACCCTCCATCATCTCTTAACGCATCAAAGCGGCCTGAATTACGGTTTTTCTTTGCCGGAGGATTCCGTTTACCAACGTTTGGGTATTTCGGACGGGATCGATTTTTGCCCAACCCTAACGCTTGAAGAAAATATGCGCCGATTGGCGAAAGCCCCGCTATTCTATTACCCGACAGAAGGATGGGCTTATTCGCTGGGGATGGATGTGGTCGGCGCTATGCTTGAAAAGCTTTGTCAGCGCCCTTTGCCTGAGATTATCGCCGATTATGTTACCCGTCCCTTGGGATTAAAAAGCTGCTGTTTCTGGGCAGAATCCGATGATCTAGCGGTACCTTATTATAATACGGAATCCGAGCCTCGAAGAATGGGGGATAAAGAGATCTATGGCGGTATTATTTTCTCCCCTCGCCGCGCAACAGAAAAGCAAGCCTATCCCTCTGGCGGCGCTGGAATGGTTGGCAATGCCAAAGATTTACTCCATTTCTTCGAGATATTGAGAACAGGCAAACAGGGATTTTTAAGTCAGGCAACAATCAACCGCATGTTTACCAACTATATTGATCCCAAAATATCGACTGATAAAGCCGGTTTTGGGTTTGGATATGGCGGATCGCTTGTGGTTGACCCCGATAAAGTTGGAAGTGGTCAATCGGAAGGCACGATGCAATGGGGCGGCGTATATGGCCATAGATGGTTTATTGATCGCAAACGCGCCATCACCGTGGTTTCGCTTACGAATACTTCTTTTGAAGGGATGAATGGCGCCTTCACCGAGGATTTCACCAAGGCTATTTATCAAAATATTGATAAATAAATGGAGTATAAGCCGCCTTGGGTTGAAAATTAACCTAGAATTTAAGGGGTATTTTAGAGCTTTTCCCATTCAGCAATGATGATGGTCGGAAAGGGTGCGCACTTGTCCGATCAGGATTTAACAGACGTAACCTCGAATTTGGAAGGCATTAAAAGACGCTATCAGCTCTAGCTTTTTTGATAAAGCGCATCTGATATTCAGTTAATTGATAACCACGCCGTGTTTTTTTGCCCATGTTTCAAGCTGGTCACCGATATTACTGGCACCGCTTGTAACCAATTCCCGAATAAAGGGCGCAAAAGCATCCCGATCCAAAGAGCGGATCATTGCCTTGATGGGACCTATGGCTACTGGCGTGATAGAAAGCCGTTTCAAGCCTAATCCGATAAGCGCCATCGCTGTCAGAGTGCGACCGCCCATTTCCCCGCAAATGCCGACCTTACACCCCGCAGTATTCGTCTGATCGATAATTCGGGACAGAAAACGCAGCAAGGCCGGAGAGAGCCAGTCATATCTTTCTGCCAATTTAGGATAGGCGCGATCGGCTGCAAAAAAGAATTGGATCAGATCATTAGTGCCAATCGACAAGAAATCGAGTTTGGGCAACAGAATATCAAGTGTCTCAGCTAAGGAAGGCACTTCCAGCATCGAGCCATAATAAATTCTCTTCGCGCGCGGCTTGTCATGTTTTGTAAGCCAAGCATTTTGTTTTTCAAAGACAGCGCGTGCCTGTTCATATTCCCATGGCTCGGCAATCATCGGGAACATGACATAAAGCGTTTTTCCCGCAGCGCCTTCAATCAATGCCCGCGCCTGAACCTTTAGCAGGGCTTTCTTTTCGAGAGCCAAACGGATAGCACGCCAGCCTAAAGCTGGATTTTCTTCGACGGTTTCGTCGCTGTTATTGATATAGGGCAGCGTTTTATCGTTACCGATATCGACTGTCCGAAAAATAACAGGGCGATCACCTGCCGCTTCCAAAATATCGCGATAAAGGCGGAGTTGTCTTTCCCGTCTGGGGAGTGTTGAAGAAACCAGAAATTCAAATTCGGTTCTGAAAAGGCCGATTCCGTCGGCGCCTGTGGCCTCTAAGGCGGCGACATCATCGCGCAAACCGGCGTTAATCATCAATTCGATGCGATGATTGTCGCGGGTGATAGCCGGTAAATCGCGCATAGCTGCAAATTCGGCACGTCTTTTCCGGCTAAGGGCAAAACGGGTGGCAAAGGCTTCTTCTATTTCAGGCGTGGGACGAATAAAGACCGCCCCTTGATTGCTATCGACAAGCAACAAATCGCCTTCTCTCACGCCTTGATGAATTTCTTTGACCCGCCCCAAAACCGGAATACCGATAGCCTTGGCAACAATCGTGACATGAGAAGTCAGCGAACCTTCTTCGAGGACAATGCCTTTCAAACGCCGACGATCATATTCCAGCAATTCTGCGGGACCCATATTGCGGGCAATCAGAATAGCATCATCATGCAAGCCCAGTCTGGCAGCGGTACCTAACTGTCCCGAGACCAATCGTAACAAACGGTTGGACAAGTCTTCAAGATCGTGAAGGCGGTCAGCCAAAATCGGATCACCAATCTCACGCATCCGCATCCGATTATGTTGCTGCACACGCTCAATAGCAGCTTCGGCCGTTAGACCGCTATCAATCGCTTCGTCAATGCGCCGCCGCCAGCCTTCATCATAGGCAAACATCCGGTAGGTAGCCAGCACTTCGCGATGATCGTTGGAATTACCAAAAAACTCGGCTTCCTGTGCCATATGCTCGATTTGTTCCCGCATACGGGCAAAGGCCGCATTCAATCTTTGTCTTTCGACTTCGACATCTTCGGCAACGGTAAATTCAATGGTCACACGAGGCTGGTGGAAAACAGCATAGCCGCGCCCCATACCTTCCACCAATTTAAGCCCGCTATAGCGTAACGAGCCTTGCTCTTTAGAGGAGCTACTGGCGAGGCTATTTTCATCAATCAGACCGGCGCTAAAAATAAGTTCAGCCAGCACCATGGCGACCGTTTGAAGCGCTTCGACCTCGATATCGGTAAAGCGACGCGATTCAGCCGATTGGACAGCTAAAACGCCGACAGCCTGTTCCCGTCTGACAATCGGGACACCGGCAAAGCTGTGAAAAAACTCTTCTCCGGTTTCAGGATTATAGACAAAATCGGGATGGCTTGTGGCTTCACTTAAATTCAGAATTGCCATATCACGGGCAATAGTGCCGACAAGTCCCTGCCCCAGACTAAGGCGGGTGACGTGGACGGCTTCCTGTTTCAAGCCATAGGTTGCAAAAAGTTCGAGAACCCCATCACGCAGCAGATAGATAGAGCAGACATCGCTCAATAGGGCTGTGCTGATAATTTGCACCACCTGATCGAGTTTTGACTGGGCATTGGAGCGCGAGGCCATAACATCGTGTAAACGTGTTAAAATTTCTCGCGCGGCAATGGTTGCTATCTGCTGGGATGGGGGCATAATTTTATAAAAACCGTCAAATTACATTGCGTTTGGCAAGAGCAATCGCGGCTTCCTCAACAAGATTTTCGATAATAACCTGTGCCGGTTCTTCCTGTTTGACCATGCCGACCGATTGACCCGCCATGACCGAACCATTTTCGATATCACCGTCGATCACTGCCCGTCTAAGAGAGCCAGCCCAATAATGTTCAATCATCAACTGAGCATCGGGCAAAGCCAATTCACCATCATCCAAAGCCTTGGCGACTTCCCGCTGTTTAGCGATAAAATTCTCGGTCGTTGCGTTTTTCAAGGCTCTGACCGGAATGACTGGAAGACGGGGATCAATCTGAACCGAAGTAACAGCATCTCTGGCCGCGGCACGGATAAAGGCTTGCTTGAATTTGGGATGGGCAATGGATTCAGTGGCACAGACAAAACGCGTTCCCAACTGAACACCGGCAGCCCCCATTTCGAGGAAAGCCGCGATAGATTCGCCACGTCCGATGCCACCCGCCACAAAAATCGGCAGTTTTTCAGCCAAAGCAGGCAGAATTTCTTGTGCCAAGACAGTCGTCGTCACGGGACCGATATGACCACCGGCCTCCATGCCTTCAATGACCAAAGCGTCCACACCTGCTCGAAGCAATTTGCGCCCCAAGATCAAAGCCGGCGCAAAGCAGATAACTTTGGCACCGCCTTTTTTCAGCTTTTCAATCGCAGCAGTGGTCGGTAACCCACCGGCCAAAACGACATGGCTGACTTTCTGATTAAGGCAGACATCAATAAGCTGATCCAGCTCGGGATGCATCGTAATCAGATTTACACCGAAAGAATGCTGTGTAAGCTGCTTGGTCGCTGTGATTTCTTCATCAAGCAGAGCCGGTGACATCGCCCCACAGGCAAGAACGCCAAAGCCACCTGCATTTGACAAAGCAGAGACGAGATGGCGTTCGCTTACCCAGCTCATTGCGCCGCCCATAATGGCATAACGACAATTCAGAAATTCTGCCCCACGGGTCATTAGCCGATCGAGCTTTTGATGACCCTGTTCCAGAATTTTGCTGTTCGTTAAATCGGCATCATTATTTTGCTGGCTAGCGCTATGGGTCATGCAATGGCCTCTTCAACCGGCTTGTTATCGGCATCCAAGCCATAAGCGGTATGCAACACGCGAACAGCTAATTCTGTATAAGCATCGTCGATCAGGACGCTGACTTTGATTTCAGACGTGGTAATAGCCAGAATATTGATGCCGCGTTTTGCAAGCGCATCAAACATTGTAGCCGCCACACCCGGATGGCTGCGCATACCCACGCCAACGATGCTGACTTTGCAGACATTGTCGTTTTTGAGGGCTTTTTGGAAACCGATCTTTTCTTTGCCTTTTTCCAAAATATCGAGCACTTGAGAAAGCTGTGCTTTAGGAACCGTGAAGGTTACATCCGTGATATGGCCTTCATAGGCGATCTGCACGATCATATCGACATGGATATTGGCATCGGCCAACAGAGAAAAGATCTGGGCTACGGCACCTGGCTTATCAGGAACCCCGGTTAAGGTTACCTTGGCTTCGGATTTGTCGTAAGCGATACCGGTAATGATCTGACGTTCCATAGTATTTTCTTTTATCTCGTCTTCCGAAACAATCAACGTGCCACCTTCGGGCGATAAATCAGGATCTCCAAAGGAGGAGAGCACCCGAAGCCGGGTTTTTGCCTTCATTGCCAAGCCGACAGATCGCGTTTGAAGCACTTTAGCACCGACGCTAGCGAGTTCCAGCATTTCTTCATAAGTGACGCGGTCAAGACGACGGGCACGGGAGACAATGCGAGGATCGGTTGTATAAACACCGTCAACATCGGTATAGATATCGCAACGGTCAGCATCCAAAGCCGCCGCCAACGCCACAGCCGAGGTGTCAGAGCCGCCACGACCAAGCGTGGTTACCCGACCTTCGTCGCTGACCCCTTGGAAACCGGCAATAACCGCGACTTCTTTGGAACTCATGGCTTTAATCAGCCGTTCAGTCTCTATCGATTCAATCCGGCTATTGGCGTAAGCATCGGTGGTGTGAATCGGAATTTGCCAACCGAACCAGCTACGGGCTTTCACACCCATCGACTTTAAGACAATGGCTAAAAGACCACTGGTCACCTGTTCACCGGAAGAGACGACAGCGTCATATTCCGCAGGATCATAAAGGGGAGCCGCTTCACGACAAAAGCCTACCAGACGATCAGTTTCGCCCGACATAGCGGAGACGACGACGGCAACTTCGTTACCGTCTTCTACTTCTTTTTGGACACGACGGGCGACGTTCCGGATTCTTTCCAATCCTGCAACCGACGTGCCACCAAACTTCATTACGATACGGGCCATAAAGAAACGCTCAAAATTATAGCAGAAAACCAGCTTTGCAGACGCAAAGGCGATTTTGTAGGGATGTATTATAATGAAAGCAAGCGCTGCTTCACATTCATTGTCAACGGCAGAGAAGACTTCTGATAAAAAAAATGATCAGACTTCTTCGACAATTGACCATCATCAAGCTCTTCATTTTGGAAAAATGGCAAAGGATTGGTGGAATCCTTTTGGTAGCTCGGCGATGCTGCATCGCATGAATCCGGTAAGATTATCCTATATTCGGCAGGCTATTGATCAATATTTTGTCTCGGCCTTTGGTAACCCCTTCCCTTTAATGGGGAAAAGCGTTCTTGATATTGGCTGCGGTGCGGGGCTTTTGAGCGAACCTTTATGCCGGTTAGGCGGTGATGTGACCGGCGTTGATGCGGCTTTTGAAAATATTGCCGTTGCCAAAGCCCATGCCGAAGAACAACATTTGAATATCCGCTATCTGACCGGAGAGCTAGAGTCGGTCGAAGACACAAATTTCGATCTCATTACCGCTATGGAGGTTTTAGAGCATGTGGCCGATCCTGAACAGTTCATACAGGCCATAGCAGATAAGCTAGACCCAAATGGCCTTTTGATTTTATCGACTCCGAACCGCACCTTGCTTTCAAAAATGATGATTATCGGGATTGGGGAAACCTTGGGAGGTATTCCGGCGAAAACCCATGATTGGAGCCGGTTTTTAAAACCCGAAGAAACCCAACAACTGCTGGAAAAAGCGGGTCTTGTGGTGACGGATATAATCGGTATGACTTGGTCACCTTTGCATGGTTTTGCTTTGAGCGATAATAAAGCCGTCGATTATTTAATGACTAAAAAAAAAAAAAAATAAGAACGATAATAAATTTATCTTAAAATTAACCTGTCTTTTATCGCTGTGTTTTTAAAACAGCCGCAAATAATATAGAATGTTGTTATGGCTTTTGAAAAAATAAAAAAAAGAGCATCTCATTTAGCTACCTCTATTCTTTGCGGTCTGTTTTTCATGACGCAAGGAATAGCAGCCCATGCCACGCTTTCTATGGG
>NZ_JAIWON010000133.1 GCF_020216885.1 Zymomonas sp.
TTGAATTCCTTCAAATTCCTGAAGATTTTCCCCCTAAAAGCGAACCGTTTAAGTGGTGCGCCCCGTCGGTGTGAAGGCCTTCTATGCATTTCCATCCTACCTTGCAAGCAAAAAATTCACTTTTCTGTAATCTTTCTTATAACTACCTGTTTTTTCTATCTTTTTTCCACAAAAATCCCCAACAAAACTAACGCCCTCACAAAACCAAAAGCTAAAACCAAACCTGAAAACTTAGCACCAGTACAAAACCAAAACGCTAAAATGCGGAAAAAACCGTCTTCCAAGGCTGATTTCTGCTTTCTATCCCTTATATTCCCACTAAGGACGATGCGATCTGTCCTTTTATGAAGGAAAATAGAATGTCTACTGCCATTGATATTGTGGCTTCGGTTCAGGCTAAGGCCGGTCACGAAGCCGAAGTTGAGAAAATCATTAAAGCCGCAGTGCCGCCTGCCCGTGCGGAAGAAGGGAATATCAAATATGATGTTCATAAAGACCTTCAGCGCAAAGGGCATTTTGTCTTTATCGAACGCTGGGCTGATAATGCCGCTATCGGCAAGCATGGCGGAACGCCCCATTTTCAAAAGCTGGTCAAAGATTTGCAGCCCATCAGCGAAGGGCTGGATGTGACTTTCCTCGAATGTATTTCGCAGTAATCCAGCTATTCAAGCAGTGCCTTTTGTAAAGAAAGGCACTGCTTGAAGTCAGTCTAAAGTGATTTCTCGTAATTTGATCCAAGCCGCTTTCTTCACATCATAAGCGACCGCATGTGCCGGACTGGTGGAAGGCAGGATGTGATAAGGCAGCTTTACCCCTATTTTTTGTAATTCTTTGATGCCTAATTGAGCCGCCTTTTGACCATTAAAGGCGAGCGCTTGGAGATTGGGTAATTTTCTGATCAAATCCCCCAGAGGATTGGGGCTAACTTCTTTAATATTACTATCAAGGCTGCCTTGCCTTTTGGCTGTGCCGATAACATCCCAAAGACCGATATGATGGCGTAGTAACCCCTCAAGCCTTTCGGGATAGGATGCGGATTCTATATCTTCCCCGATAATATCACTCATCAGTCGCCAGAATTGGTTACGTGGATGGCCGTAATATTGCGCTTTTTCAAGAGAGGCGACCCCCGGTAGGCTTCCTAAAATCAAGAGACGCGTATTGTTATCCGTGACCGGAGCAAAACAGCGTAACATCGGATCAGACAACAAAAGCCCCTCCCCTTTTTGACGTCAAATGAAAGCCTAATGATAGAACGAGATAGCTACATTCTAAAGGTTAGAATGGCTTTTGTGGACAAGTGATAGGCTTGGCTTTTTGATTATTGGGAAGGAAGGCTTGGCATTAATAGGACTTTTGGATTTTTAGTAGGCAACACGCGTAGAAGATTTAAATAAAGTAACTTTGTGCTTTTGGGCAGCCTGATTTAACAGCGGTTTCTGGGGTAAAATGATAGCTGTGAGATAGGCGTTGAAAGCTAGACTAATGTCGGGATGACTTTAAAATTCGAGAAACTCAAGCGCGGCCTTCTTTCTAAACAGCGCGATATAATCGAAATTAAAGTAATAAAAAACCGACCTGAAAAATCAGGCCGGTTTTTCTGGCTTTAAGGCTTTAGCTGCCTTTTACAAAGCAGCCAAAGCCCAGTAACCGTTTTTTAAACGTCGAGATTGGCGACTGATAACGCATTCTGCTGAATGAAGTCGCGGCGTGGTTCAACCACATCGCCCATCAAACGCGAGAAAATTTCATCCGCGACATCAGCCTGTTCGACTTCGACTTTCAGCATCGAACGGTTGGCAGGGTCTAACGTGGTTTCCCAAAGCTGTTCGGGGTTCATTTCACCCAAACCTTTATAGCGGGAAATCGAAAGGCCTTTGCTACCGACAGCCAGAATGGCTTCAAAAAGCTGTGAAGGGCGATAGATATCCTGACCAGCTTCTTCGTCCATCTGTGCGGCCAGAGTAACCAACCGCGCCGGATGGGCTGAAATATAGCTTTCTGCCTGTTCTTGCGCCAGTTGATGCAGCTTGGCAGCTTCTGAAGACTGAATGAAGTTCCAATCCAATGTATGGGCATCGGTGACCCCACGCCATAAGCGCCGGAACAAGAAGCCTTCGGAGATAAATTCAACCGACCAGCGGGCATCGCTTTCGCTATCGGAACGGGTCAGAATTTCCGCGACCTGTTCCATGATTTCTTTACGTTTTTCATCCGCAACATCACTTTTAAAAGCCCCTGCCAAGGCAGCGGTTTCAATCAAAGGCGCGTAATAACGGTTCGGAACGTAATTCATCAACAGCCGCGTCCGACGGGCATGTTCTACCATTTGATGAAGATCGTTACCGGAGCGATCACCATGATCGGTATGCAGCATCATGCTGGCAACACCGGCATCCATCAGATAATTGTCAAGCGCGGCTTCGTCCTTGAGATAGACTTCGGAACGGTTTTTAGCCACTTTGAACAAAGGCGGCTGTGCAATGTAAAGATGCCCGTTTTCAATGATTTCTGGCATGTGGCGATAGAAGAAGGTCAAAAGCAACGTTCTAATATGCGCGCCGTCAACATCGGCATCCGTCATGATGACGATTTTATGATAACGCAGTTTGGCTATATTAAATTCGTCGCGAATACCGGTGCCTAGTGCCTGAATAAGCGTGCCAACTTCTTTCGATGAAAGCATCCGGTCAAGGCGAGAGCGTTCGGTATTTAGGATTTTACCTTTCAGTGGCAAAATGGCCTGATTATGACGATTGCGTCCCTGCTTAGCGGAGCCACCTGCAGAATCCCCCTCGACGATGAAAATTTCGGATTTGGTCGGGTCACGTTCCTGACAATCCGCCAATTTTCCCGGTAAGGAAGCAATATCCATCACGCCTTTACGACGGGTCAATTCACGGGCGCGCTTGGCCGCCTCACGTGCCGCCGCAGCGTCGATGATTTTTTGGATAATGACCTTCGCATGGGCTGGATTTTCTTCCAGCCATTCTGCCATCTTATCGGCCATCAGGCTTTCGAGAGGTTGTCGAACCTCGGAAGAAACCAGTTTATCTTTGGTCTGGCTAGAAAATTTCGGGTCTGGCAGTTTGACCGAAATGATCGCGGTCAGCCCTTCCCGCATGTCATCGCCGGTAAGCTGGACTTTCTCTTTTTTCAAAAGACCGGATTTATCGGCGTAATTGTTTAAGGTGCGCGTTAGAGCGGCGCGGAATGCGGCCAAATGGGTGCCGCCGTCACGCTGCGGAATGTTGTTGGTAAAGCAAAGAACCTGTTCATAATAGCTGTCGTTCCATTCGAGAGCGACATCAATCATTACATCATCGCGGTCGCCATGAATGGCAACAGGTTCGGGAATTAACGCTGTTTTTGCCCGATCAAGCCATTTCACAAAAGCAGCGATACCGCCTTCATAAAATAATTCGACCGTTTTTTCAGGATCGGTGCGCTTGTCAGTTAATTGCAACCGGACACCGGAATTCAAAAAGGCCAATTCGCGGTAACGGTGTTCCAGCTTTTCAAAATTGAATTCGGTAATTTTGAAGGTTTCGGCAGAAGGCAGGAATCGAACCCGCGTGCCTCTTTTATCGGAAGCGCCGACGACCTTTAACGGTTCAACGGCAACACCATGCTCGAAACGCATCCGGTGTTCTTGTCCATCGCGCCAAACGGTCAATTCAAGATAATTACTAAGCGCATTCACCACGGAAACGCCCACCCCGTGCAAACCGCCGGAGACCTTATAGGCGTTACTATTCGCGTTATTATCGAATTTACCACCGGCGTGAAGCTGCGTCATGATGACTTCAGCGGCCGAAACGCCTTCTTCGGGATGGATACCGGTTGGAATACCGCGTCCGTTATCTTCAACCGAGACCGAACCGTCGTCATAAATCGCGATTTTTACCAGATCACAGTAACCGGCCAAGGCTTCGTCAATGGCGTTATCGGAAACTTCGAACACCATATGGTGCAGCCCCGATCCGTCATCCGTATCACCAATATACATACCAGGCCGTTTGCGAACGGCATCCAGCCCCCGCAGAACCTTGATAGATCCTGCATCATAATCGTCATGCTGTTTTGATGTTGCCATAGTCTTAACTTATAGCGGGATGTTGCCAATAACCCAAGCAAAAGCCGCCTGATTTTAAAGGAAATATTACATTATCGGAGGAAGCGGTAAAAAGAGCGCGAATCTTTTATACCCTTTTATACAGTCAGTCGGTTATCTTTTTTAGAAAGCGGAGATAATTTCGCCCTTACCAAGCTGGAAATAGCAGGCGGCCTTCCCCGCAGATTCAAAGAGAGAGGCCTCTGTGCCGGTCATCCAGACTTGGCCGCCTTTTGATCGCAAAATATCGAATAAAATCGCCCGACGAGACGGATCAAGATGCGCCGCCACCTCATCCAGCAACAGAATGGGTGGCTGACCGTTTTTCTCGGTAATTAAATTGACTTGCGCCAACACAAGTCCAAGCAACAGGGCTTTTTGTTCGCCTGTCGAGCTTTGAGCCGCAGGCATGGCTTTGGCATGATGCGTCACCTTTAAATCCGCACGGTGAACACCTTGCAATGTTCGCCCGATAGCCGCATCCTTTGTCCGGCTTTTTTGCCAGATATTTTGCAAAAGCGGCATGATCTCTTCAGAATTATGGGTCACAAGATCGTGGCTATCAACGCCTTCATCCAAAGCCAGATCGGCTTTAGCAAAAAGGCCATCTTCCTGTTTGGCGATTTCTTGTGATAACGACTGAACAAGCTGCCGCCGCGCTAAAAGAATATAGGTCGCCTGTTCCGCCATAATCTGTTCTAAGCCGTCTAACCAAAGAGGATCAGAGCCTTTTTCATCGGAAAGGAGTTTGTTCCGTTGTCGCATCGCCGCTTCATAGCGGCTGTAATGGCGAGCATGTGACGGAAAAATAGTCAAGGTCAGCCGATCTAGAAAACGGCGGCGCGAAGAAGCCCCTTCCTGAAACAATCTGTCCATTGCAGGGGTAAGCCATAATATGGCTAGCCATTCCGATAAGGCATTTGCCGACGTCGTCACGCCATTAACGCGCACCTGACGCGAGGCCGCCCGAGGCGCAAGCCCGATCCCCATTGTTACCGGATCAATCCGGCCTGAAGATTCTAGTGGGTGCAGTTTGGCCGAAATCGCAAAACCGCCCTCGCCTTCCCGCCGGACAAGATCAGGTAAAGGGCTGCCGCGAAATCCTCGCCCCGGAGAAAGCAACGAAATCGCTTCTAAAATGTTTGTTTTACCGACACCATTTTCACCGGTCAGGATTACTAGCCCAGCTTTGGCCTGTAATCGTGTTTGCTGGTGTGACCGGAAATCATGGAGAGAAAGGCCGGATATAAACACAGTAATGCCCCGTTCCGATAAAATTATATGATAATGATATTGGGAAAGTTAGTTTTTTATAATAAAGTTTTAGTGTTAGGCTAATGAAAGCTGAAGAGCGGAAGGCACCCATCAATGAGCGCAGATCCTAAAATAATCGAACATCTTAACCGCCAACTTACCAATGAATTGACGGTCATCAATCAATATTTTCTCCATGCCCGTAGTTTGGAACATTGGGGCGTTTCGGTTCTTGCTAGAAAAGAATCCGAAGAATCTCTTGAAGAAAGAGGCCATGCCGATGCTTTGATCGAGCGGATTTTTTATCTCGGCGGCTTGCCTAACTTGCAACGTTATGAAGCCATTACCGCTAGTGAAGACGTGCCTGCGGTTTTAAAAACCGATTTGCGGCTTGAAAAAAAAGCGGTCAGCGATTTGAAAGAAGCCATCGCCTATGCGGAATCAACCCATGATTTTGTATCCCGCGATCTGTTCGTCAAAATTTTGATCGCCGAAGAAGCGCATATAGACTTCCTGAATACCCAGCTTAATTTGATCGAGCTGATGGGATTGGAACGCTATATCCAACAAAATTCTGATCCAGCCTGATTTATTGGGAAAATAGCTGCCATGTCTTGTCATGGCAGCTATGCCGTCGCCCGTTATGAAAGAAGAAGCCATCTTATGAGAAAAAATCTTTTCAGAACTGGAATAGGGCTTCTTGCCTTGATGCTTCCGATTGCGGTCATGGCTTATCCCCGTGGATATCATTATGGCCATTACGGGCGGTCGGGATATATCCGTAATGGTTACGCATCCGGTTATGTCAGAGGCTATAATCATTCTGGTTACGTCCAAAATTATGGCTGGTCTGGCTATGTCCCGCGTTATGGGTCAATGGGGTATAACCATCGTTACAATCCCTATAATCATAATCCTCTGCGCTATAATCACAGCTATAATCATCTGGATAGGCAGCTTTTATATCCGTCCAATCGCTGGAATGGTGCCTATCGCTATAATGGCTATGAGCGGTAACAAAATGACATTGCCGCCGTTTTTGAAGACCCTTGTCTCGCCGTTTTTGGATAGCCTCTTGTAGAACAAAGGGGGAATATCCATCTCTTTTCCTCGCCCTGATTGATAGCCCCGCATCACCAGACCCATTTTCTGAAAAATAGGATTTTTGCCTGTTATGCTTTCGACTATTTCTATTCGCGGCGCACGCGAACATAATCTCAAAAATGTTTCGATTGATATTCCGCGCAATAAACTTGTCGTCATGACCGGCTTGTCGGGGTCGGGTAAATCCAGTCTTGCCTTTGATACGATCTATGCCGAAGGACAGCGGCGTTATGTCGAATCCCTGTCCGCTTATGCGCGCCAATTTCTGGAAATGATGCAAAAGCCGGATGTCGATCATATTGAGGGTTTGTCTCCGGCTATTTCAATCGAACAGAAAACGACCAGTAAAAATCCGCGTTCGACAGTTGCTACGGTCACCGAGATTTATGATTACATGCGGCTGTTATGGGCGCGGGTCGGGATTCCTTATTCTCCGGCAACGGGATTGCCTATTACCGCGCAGACTGTAAGCCAGATGGTTGATCGGGTGATGGCTTTGCCAGAAGGTAGCCGTTTGCATTTGCTGGCTCCGGTTGTTCGTGGCCGGAAAGGCGAATATCGCAAGGAAATGGCCGAATGGCAGAAAGCGGGCTTTTCACGTCTTCGGATTGATGGCGAATATTATCTGATCGAAGAGGCTCCAAAAATTGACAAGAAACGCAAGCATGACATTGAAGTTGTGGTTGATCGTTTGGTTATCAAAGAAGGGTTGGAAACCCGTTTGGCGCAATCGCTTGAAACCGCGTTAAAATTGGCGGACGGGATTGCGATTGCCGAGCCAGCCGATGAAGGCTGTTTCGAGCCGATGCTTTTTTCCGAGCATTTTTCTTGTCCGGTATCGGGTTTTACCATTCCTGAAATCGAGCCACGCCTTTTCTCTTTTAACGCGCCGCAGGGTGCCTGCCCTGCTTGTGATGGATTGGGCGAAAAGCCTTATTTCGATGTGCGGTTGATTGTCCCAAATGAATCCCTTTCTTTGGCGAAGGGGGCTTTGATGCCTTGGGCAAGAAGCACGCCGCCCAGTCCTTATTATATGCAGATTTTATCCAGTCTGGCGCGTTATTATGATTTTTCGCTGGAGACCCCTTGGAAAAAGCTCCCCGAAAAAATTCAAAATGTCATTCTTTACGGGAGTGAAGGCGAAGTTATTCCTTTGCGCTTTTCTGAGGGCAATCAGATTTATGAGGTTGAAAAAGCCTTTGAAGGTGTAATCCGCAATTTGGAAAGGCGGCTGGTAACGACTGACAGCGAAACTATTCGCGAAGATATTGGACGTTATCAATCGGCGGCGCCCTGCGAAGTCTGTCATGGTGCTAGATTAAGGCCGGAAGCCTTGGCCGTTTTGATCGATCGTCATAACATTTCTGATGTCACCAAGATGACCGTTAAACCGGCGTTGGAATTTTTCAGGCAGTTACCGGAAAAGCTGACGGAAGCGCAAAATCAAATTGCTGAACGCATTTTGAAAGAGATTATCGAAAGGCTAGGATTCCTCGATAATGTTGGGCTGGATTATTTGAGCCTTGATCGTTCTTCAGGCACCCTTTCGGGTGGCGAAAGTCAGCGTATCCGTTTGGCCAGTCAAATCGGTTCCGGTTTGTCGGGGGTTCTCTATGTGTTGGATGAACCCTCTATCGGTTTGCATCAGCGCGACAACGACCGTTTGCTTGAAACCTTGAAAAGATTGCGCGATTTAGGCAATTCGGTTCTGGTTGTTGAGCATGATGAAGATGCTATTCGTCTTGCCGATTATGTCGTCGATATGGGCCCCGGTGCGGGGGTGATGGGTGGTAAAGTGATTGCCGCCGGTTCGCCGCAGGATATTATTGATTGTCCTGAAAGTTTGACAGGGGCGTATCTTTCAGGACGGCGGGAAATTGCAGTTCCCGAAAAACGTCGCAAGGGAAATGGTAAAAAGCTGACCATTAAAGGCGCAACTGCCAATAATCTTCAAAATGTGACGGCGTCTATTCCTTTGGGGACTTTTACCTGTGTCACGGGGGTTTCCGGCTCCGGTAAATCCAGCCTGATTTTGGATACGCTTTATACAGCGGCGGCCAGAGAATTGAATGGCGCAAGGCTGATTAGTGGTGACTATAAATCTATTTCGGGATTGGAGCATCTCGACAAGGTGATTGATATTGACCAATCACCGATTGGGCGCACGCCCCGTTCCAATCCAGCGACCTATACCGGTGCGTTTACCGCTATTCGGGAATGGTTTGCTAAATTACCAGAGGCACAGGCGCGCGGTTATAAAGCCGGTCGTTTCAGTTTTAATGTCAAGGGTGGTCGTTGTGAGGCTTGCCAAGGCGATGGCGTTAAAAAAATCGAAATGCATTTCTTGCCGGATGTTTATGTAACCTGTGATGTCTGCAATGGTGCGCGCTATAATCGCGAAACGCAGGAGGTCAAATTCAAAGGTCAATCCATTGCCGATGTTTTGAATATGACCGTCGATCAAGCAGCCGAATTTTTTGAGGCAGTGCCTTCTATCCGTGACAAGATGGCCATGCTTGCCCGTGTTGGTTTGGGCTATATCAAGGTTGGTCAGCAGGCGACGACTTTATCTGGCGGTGAAGCGCAGCGCGTTAAATTGGCAAAAGAATTGTCCAAACGGGCAACAGGACGGACATTATATATTCTTGATGAACCGACCACGGGTCTTCATTTTGAAGATGTCCGAAAATTGCTGGAAGTGTTAAATGCGCTGGTCGATCAAGGAAATAGTATTGTCGTGATCGAACATAATCTAGATGTCATTAAAACAGCCGATTGGCTGATTGATCTGGGCCCCGAAGGCGGCACCGGCGGCGGTCAGATTATTGCAACTGGCACGCCGGAAAAAGTGGCCGATACCGAAGACAGCTATACTGGCCATTATTTGAAACGGATGCTTTAACTGGAATAAAGGGGCAAGATCAGGGTCGGTTTTTGGG
>NZ_JAIWON010000134.1 GCF_020216885.1 Zymomonas sp.
AATGGGGATAACTACGGACTACCCAGTTATCCACAAAGTTATCCCAACTATCCACATTCATTCCACAGAGTTATCCACAGGATAAGCCATTTTATACAAAGACAATCTATTATGTGTATAACTCATACGACTCCGTAAGACTCAATGAGTCGCAACAAGCATAAATTGTGGATAACTCCGTGGATAAAAATGTTATCCCCATTATCCACAGCCCCAACAACAGCAACAACCATTTAAAGATTCTTAAGGATAGTTATGGGTAAATCGCGAAAAAAGCCTGACGCACCCCTGTTAAAGCTCCTCGCAGGCCAAAAGCTAACAACGCCTCCGATATGGCTTATGCGGCAGGCGGGACGCTATTTGCCCGAATACCGAAAATTACGAGAACAAAAGGCCGGATTTTTACCATTGGTCGAAGATTCCGAAGCCGCCGCTGAAGCGACTTTGCAGCCGATCAACCGGTTTCATTTTGATGCGGCTATTCTTTTCTCGGATATTCTGGTTATTCCCTATGCCCTTGGACAGGATCTCACTTTCGTCAAAGGGGAAGGACCCAAGCTCACGCCCGCTTTAGTCAACCATCGCCTTGATCTTCTGACAAAGCTTCCCGAACGTTTAACCCCTATTTACGAAACTGTTCGTCGGGTAGCTGATACACTTTCTCCCGAAACCGCTTTTCTTGGCTTCTCGGGCAGCCCTTGGACTGTCGCCACCTATATGGTCGCAGGGGAAGGCAGCCGCGACCAAGCGGTCACAAGGGCAATGGCTTATCGTGACCCACAGGCTTTTTCCGAAATTATCGAAGCCATCATTGATCTGACGGTTCTCTATCTCGATGGTCAGATCAAAGCAGGCGTCGATGCGGTGCAGCTTTTCGACAGTTGGGCAGGGACACTCTCGCCACAACAATTTGAACGCTGGGTCATCGATCCAACGGCACGTCTGGTTGAAAAATTACGGGAAAAACATCCTAATATTCCGATTATCGGCTTCCCCAAAGGCGCCGCTAGCCGGATCAAGGCTTATATTGCCGATACCCAAGTCACGGCGATCGGTCTCGATGAAACGATCGACCCTTATTGGGCAGATCAATATCTACCCACTGATTTTCCGGTTCAGGGCAATCTCGACCCCTTGGTGCTTCTTGCGGGTGGCGAGGCTTTGGATCAATCTATCACGACTATTCTTGACGCTTTTTCCGAAAGGCCGCATATCTTCAACCTAGGTCACGGGATTCTTCCCCAAACACCGCTCACCCATGTCAGCCATCTTCTGGAAAAAATACGGGGATAACCTGAATACCAAAAGAAGCTGGCGGTTCTCTATGCCAATTTTTTAAATTTTGGCAAAGAATAGACCAAACAAAAACGTATAATTTGAGGATTAGCCTGTGATTGAATGGATGGGTTTTCTTGATAATCTTTACCCTTGGGTCAAATCAGCTCATGTTATTTTTGTGATTTTCTGGATGGCCGGTCTTTTTACCTTACCGCGCTATTGCATTTACCACAGCCAAACCACACCAGGATCTGTCGAGGATTTAAAATGGCAAAATCGTGAAACCCGATTGCGCCACATCATTTTGACGCCCTCGCTCATTCTGTCTTGGGTTTTTGGCCTGTTATTGGCCGTGCATATCGGTGCTTTCGTTATCGGCCATTGGTTTCATGTTAAATTGCTGGCCGTCATCATTTTAACGGCCTATCATGGCTGGTCTGTTGCTTATGCCAAAAAGCTAGCCAAGGGTTTCCGTCCGGCCAGTGAACGGGGTCTCCGATTGATGAACGAAGTCCCGGGTATTATCGCAGCCGTTGCGGTTATCTTGGCGATCATTAAACCTTTTTGATGCCAAAGACAAAAAGAGTCCGACTTCCTGATCTTGACTCTGAAAAATAATATCTTTAAGCGGGTTTCCCAACGGTGCCCGCTTTTCTATCCAAAGGGTAATCTTTTTCACATCACTATTCTGATCCTTCTATCATTTCTTAAGGCAATAACTTTCATCTTGCCCCTACGGGACTCCCCGACATGCATCTAAAAGATCTCAAACAAAAAACGCCCTCTGAACTCGTCAAAATGGCCGAAGAACTTGGAATCGAGGGGGCTTCGACATTACGCAAGCAAGACCTCCTTTTTGCCATTCTCAAGGTTCAGGCCGAAAGAGGCGACCAGATTATGGGCTTGGGGACGATCGAGGTTTTGCCTGACGGATTCGGCTTTTTGCGTAGCCCCGAGGCTAACTACCTAGCCGGTCCCGATGATATCTATGTTTCTCCCAATCAGGTCAGAAAATTCGGCCTGCGGACGGGCGATACCGTAGAAGGCGAAATTCGGGGGCCCAAAGATAGCGAACGCTATTTTGCCCTGACCAAGCTGATTTCGGTTAATTTCGACAATCCCGATAATGTCCGTCATCGCGTCAATTTCGACAATCTGACGCCGCTTTATCCTTCCGAAAAACTCAATCTCGATATCAGTGATCCGACCAATAAGGACAAATCGGCACGCGTTATTGATATTGTTGCTCCACAGGGTAAAGGGCAGCGTTCCTTAATCGTCGCGCCGCCACGGGTCGGTAAAACGGTCTTATTACAGAATATCGCACGGGCGATTTCGGAAAATCACCCCGAAGTTTTCCTGATTGTGCTGCTGATTGACGAACGTCCTGAAGAAGTCACGGATATGCAGCGTTCAGTTAAAGGGGAGGTGATCTCCTCCACCTTTGATGAACCGGCACAACGTCATGTTCAGGTGGCCGAAATGGTCATTGAAAAGGCGAAAAGACTGGTCGAACATAAAAAAGACGTGGTTATTCTGCTTGATTCCGTGACCCGCCTTGGCCGTGCTTATAACACGGTGGTGCCGTCCTCCGGTAAAGTCTTGACGGGGGGCGTTGATGCCAACGCTCTGCAACGCCCAAAACGCTTTTTCGGTGCCGCTCGTAATATCGAAGAAGGCGGCTCGCTTTCCATCATCGCTACGGCTTTGATCGACACCGGTAGCCGTATGGACGAAGTTATCTTTGAAGAATTCAAAGGAACGGGTAACTCCGAAGTCGTTCTGGATCGCAAAGTCGCTGACAAGCGGATATTCCCAGCTATGGATGTGGGTAAATCTGGCACCCGCAAGGAAGAATTGCTGGTTGATAAAGACACGCTTTCCAAAATGTGGGTGCTGCGTCGTATTCTGATGCAAATGGGGACTGTGGATGCGATGGAATTCTTGCTCGACAAGATGAAGGATTCCAAAACCAATGAAGATTTCTTCGCCTCCATGAATCATTAGGATAAAACAGAAGCGTTACTTTTTAATGACAAGAAAAAGAGAGCCCGCTCCTACAGGCTCTCTTTTCAACTTGAGAAAAAGGGCTGTTTTTTCTTTTTGTTTTTTCAGAAAGACTGACATCAAAAGCATCAAAACTATTTTATCTTTTGTTTAATCCACAAAGTTATCCACAGGCTGGGGATAACTTTGTGGAATAATTTTTTCTTCTTCAAGAAAACCGGCGGGTCTTTTCTTTGAACCGCCGGTTTTTCTCAAAATAACCTTATGGTTAGCTCGAAAATCAAGACCGCTTTTAAGGAATAAGCACCGTAGATCCGGTGGTTTTCCGGCTTTCCAGTAATTGATGCGCTTTCGCGACCTCTTTAAGAGGAAAGCGCTGGTTAATTTCGACTTTCAGAATATTTTTTCTGACCAAATCGAATAATTTCTGGCTGGCTATGGTTAAATCCACAGAGTTATCCACATAATCCACAAGGCGCGGTCGGCTCATATAGATCGACCCTCCTGCGGCCAAATCCAAAGGCGACAAAGCTGGAACGGGGCCACTGGCATTGCCATAAACAACCCATAAACCTTTTTTCCTCAAAGAGGCGATCGAGCTTTTCCAGCTATCGGCTCCGATGCTATCAAATACAGCATGAACAGCTTCGCCGTGATTCTGCTGCCTTACCCAATCCGGTAAATCGCCATAGGGCAGGGTCGTCACATAATCAGCGCCATTAGCCTTTACTTTTGCGGCTTTTTCTTCGGTGCTAGTATGCGCAAAAACCGTCACACCCAAATATTTCAGCCAAGGGACTAACAAGCTACCGACACCGCCAGCCGCGGCCAAAACCATGACTTTCGGTGCTTCCCCTGCGATTGCAGCATGGGCAAGGCATTTTTCAGCCAGCATCCAGCTTGTCATCCCTTTTAACAAGATAGCTGCTGCCGTCTCTGCCGAAATATCATCCGGTAAAGCCACTAATTCGCTGGCCTCAACAATTCGATGGGTCGCATAGGCACCGGGCTTCGAGGTGAAAATAGCGACCCGATCACCGGCTTTAAAACCTTTCACCTTATCGCCGACCGCTTCGATCACACCTGCCGCTTCACAGCCTAAATTCGCGGGGAAATTCTGTTTATACAGACCAGAACGATGATAAATATCAATAAAATTAAGACCAATAGCCTGATGCCGTAGTAAAACTTGTCCCGCTTCCGGCTTCATCTTGCCAAGATCAAGCGGCTTTTTAACCAGAACTTCAGGATCTCCCGCTTTTTCAGCGATAATCGCATAGGCTTCACTCATCATACATTCCTTTCAATAAAATCGAGACTCCGCTGATCCGCTAATTCAGCCGCTTTTTCAGCGCGTCTTTTCCCTTTTTCGGTCGCAAAACCGTGACCCGCTTCGGGATAAACATAGACCAACGCTTGTTCTTGCTCTGCAAAAGCAGAACAGATGGTTTTAATCGCCTGTTCCGAAACAAAATTGTCGTGATCTCCGAAATGCAGCAAGATAGGCGGATGATCTGCCTTCATTTCAGAAAGATGCTGGTCAATATCAACAGCATAATAGCAAACAGCCGCATCGATTTTTTTTCTGGCTGCCAGAATGAAAGACAAAAATCCGCCAAGACAATATCCAACGGTAGCAATCTTACAATCAGGCTGCTTTGATCGGGCATATTGAATGGCCGCTTCGACAGTGGCCAAAGCCGCTTCATTCTCCAACTTCTGGTAATAGACCATCGCCTGTTGCATCTCTGCGGGAATATCGGGATCAAGCTCAACCTCTGGCGCAATTTCCCAGAAAAGATCGGCTGCAATGGCGAAATATCCGGCCTTCGCCCAGCGATCGACTCGCCAACGGATGCCGCTATTTAATCCGAATATTTCGGGGATAACGACAATAATACCCTTGGGTTTGTGATCGGGGAAGGCGTAATAGGCCGGAATCTGATGGCGTTTATCCACAGAAGGGATCGCTATTTTCTGACCCAAAATCATATCCTTTGAAAGCCTGCTCTTTTATCAAGATAATCAGCATCCGCCGGATAGAAAGCGGCCATTCCGTCAAAATACGCCCAAAGCCCGAAAAAACACGTTTATTTTATAAGGAAAAGGAACCTCGATGAAGCCGCTCATGGTCAATCAGCCATGCTTTTGTGGTGATGCCTTCTCCGGCAGAATACTGCCCTAAACTCCCATCGGCCTTAATAATCCGATGGCAAGGCACAATCAGAGCCAAAGGATTTCTGGCACAGGCCTGTCCAATCGCCCGCGCGCCGGATTCCGCTATTATAGCCAACTGGCGATAGCTGGCGGTCTCACCATAAGGAATCTGGCATAATGCCTGTCTTATGGCTTCCCCTCTTGCTGTTTTTGCAGGTTGAAGCGGCAAGTCAAAACTAAAAACTTTTCCGGTAAAATAGGCTTCAATCTGGGCAACCACTTCCTTCAATAAAGGGGATTGCTTAAGAATGGCGGCCAAATCCTGTTTTTCGGGCTTTTTTATTGCAGGCGGCATAATCGCCACCTGCTCAAGATGTTGGTCAGAAGCCTGAATTGAAAATAGACCGATAATGGTCGGATAATAAAGCTGTGGCATCATTCTTGTCTTTAGATAATGAGGCTAAAATCTTACCATAAAAAATCCACAGCGGCGTTTATTATTCTCGAGTTCTTCCCCCGTAAATCAAAAGCCTATAACGGGTGACAGAAGCGACGCTTCACGCTAAAAGTTCAAAAAATCCTTTCGCCATCCTTCATTAAATATCCGCGATCAACAGGGCTTTTCCGCTATGAAAACTATCTTTGCCTTATCTTCAGGTCGTCCACCGGCAGGTATTGCAGTGATCCGGATCAGCGGCTCTGCGGCTGCGGATACCGCCTGTCTCCTCACGCGAAAAAAATGCCCTGAAGCTCGCCGTGCTGTTCTTAGAAATCTCTACGATCCTGATAGTGGCGAACAACTCGATCAATCCCTGATTCTCTGGTTGCCCGCCCCAAAAACTGTGACCGGAGAAGACCTGCTTGAACTTCATGTTCACGGGGGCAGGGCGGTGATTGATGCCGTGCTAGACGTTTTAGGAAAATTGCCGGATTTACGCCCTGCCGAGGCGGGTGAATTTACCCGTCGTGCCTTTGAAAACGGGGTTATCAGCCTTCACGAAGCCGAAGGTCTGGGCGATTTATTAACAGCGGAAACGGCCAGCCAAAGACGCGCCGCTTTGATGATGAGCGGAGGCGCCTTGGGAAGACAGATTGGTGCATGGCAAGACAGACTTCTGGCACTCTCTGGCCAAATTGAGGCCAGTTTTGACTTTGCTGAAGACATTGAAGAAGATGAAACGGAAAGCCGCCAGCATCTTACGGCGATGAAAGAAAAGATAGCCGCCCTTATCGCCGAACATCGCCAATTTGAAAATCGTCCGACGATGGAAAGGTTGCGGGATGGTCTGCGGGTCGTTTTGGCAGGCCAACCCAATGCCGGCAAATCGACTCTAATCAATGCCCTTACCGGACAAGATATTGCCATAACGGCACCGATAGCAGGCACAACCCGCGATGTCATCGAGGTCAGCTTTGCTCTAAAAGGCATCCCAATGCGTTTTTCAGATACGGCGGGATTGCATGAATCTGATGATTTAATTGAAAAAGCGGGTATCACCCGCGCCCGAAAGGCGATTGCCGAAGCCGATATTCTTTTATGGCTCGGAAAGGCCGAAGATACGCCCGAAACCGAAGGTGAAATTCTTGTTCTCTATCCACAAATAGATTTACCGGAACGCCATCCGATACCAGAAAAAATTGACATCGCCGTTTCGGCGGTTACCGGCGAAGGGATTGATCTCTTACAAGAAAAGCTGGTCGAAATCGGGAAAAACATCCTTCCGAAAGAAGACGAAGTCACTTTAAATCGCCGCCAACGCCAATTGGTGAAGGATGCCGCAGATAGTCTAGCCTTGGCCTTGGATGCTGAAGATATGCTGATCATTGCCGAAGCCATCCGGCAAGCCTGCCGCTGTTACGACCGGCTCACCGGAAAAGCTGGCGTTGAAAATATGCTCGACAATCTTTTCAGCCGCTTTTGCATCGGCAAGTAAGAAATTTACAGACTGACATCGACTTTAAAATAATAAAATCCGCCATTCATGCCTAATTGTGAGGTATTCATATCATATTTGTGAATACCGATATAACGATGCGCTAAAGGCAAACGTGTTGGGTAGCGGTTAAATAAATTATTGGCACCGGCTGTCAAAGCCAGCTTTGCATTGACGCGATAGGTAATATCTAAATTAGTCGTATATTTAACGCGATTATGAAAAGGGAAGAACTCATAATTGGATAATAAATCGGTATTGCCTGAACCTCCATAATAAGAAAGCTGTGAAGTCGTATGTCCCCAACGGATTTCATGTAATCCAACAATCCATTTTTTATCGCCACTGGTAAACTGACCACCCCAGATGATTTTACTGCGAGGATAAGCCGTCGTGATATAGGCAATACTCTGTTTTGTCAGAAGATCATTTCCCTCCGCATCTTTCCCCTGATGGGTAAGAATAGTACGATTGATATTGGCGGCTACAGTCCAGTCAATTTGACCGATATCCCCTAAATAGGTCGGATAGCTGGCGGTAATATCAATCCCACGAGTGCGGGTGTTAGCAACATTGGCAAACCAATGGGCATAAATAGAAGCAGGTGTCCAACTCGCTGCCGCTGCTGGCAAATTAAAACCATCTAAAGCCAAAGCGCTAGACGCTTGATCCCCATAGATATTACCACCGGGTAAAATCTGTCCTCTCAATTTAATTTGATAGACATCGGCTGTAATCCGTAACCTTTTAACCGGCTCAAAGGTTACACCCGCTGTTATATTCGTCGAATGTTCCGGTTTCAGCTTTTCTGAACCGTTGGCCAAAGCGCCGACAGAGTTCGGGCTGATAATACCCCCTGCTTGGGTCGGATAAAAAGTAACTGCGCTATAATATTCCTGTGCCAAGGTTGGGGCATGAAAGGCATTTGAAATAGTGCCTCTGAATCCTAACCATTTGAAAGGATCATAGCGCAAGGCAACCTTTCCGGTTTTGGTATCCCCGACATCGGAATAATGCTCGTAACGTCCTGCGACATCAATCTGTAATTGTTTGACCAAATGGGTCGCGACATCGAAATAACCGCCAAAGACATTCCGGCTGAATTTTCCGGCACTTTGGGCAGGTATACCGGGAAGGGCTTCTGACCCGCTGCCATAGGCGGATTCAAAACTGCCTGCACCTATGGTATAGCTTTCGTAGCGATGGGTAGCACCCCCTGCGACATTAATGACATGAGGCCAGCCATCAATATGAAAAGCCTTCGAAAAATCAATACTATTGCTCCATTGTTGATTGTTAAATCGTTGTGCATTTTTAAAATTTTTGGGTGTTCGTCCAGTATCTTTCGAAAGCTGTAGATTAGCGGAATTTTTGACTCCGATAGAATCATAATCGCGCCCGTAAACGCTGGAAACATCCCAATTCCAGCCTTTAATCTGGCCTTTTAAGCCGCCCGTAATTTCCCAGTCATTTTCATTGATGGTATCAATAGGCAAATAGCCATTGGGATAAATCGCGGCATAAGCTGGATAATCCGTCAAGGTTGAAGCAAGACGCGTAATCTCATTGGCTTCGGCATAACGATGGGCATAGGTAACCAGACCATAGGCCTCGATATTATTGGTAATTTTGTAGCCGCCTTTGATCGCAAAACTTTCCCGTGTCTGTTCAGGCTGACCCAAAAATTTATCTTTACTGTTGGTGCGTAAATCTTTTGAACTGCGATAAGTATGATTTTGGCGTAAAAAATCACCACTGACATGCAAATAACCGCGTGATCCCAATTTGGTGCCACCATCCAGATAAATGCCTTGCTGAAAACCGTCTTTGGCAGCCGTAATGCCTGTCAATGTCTGGGCATGAAAGCCATGATCCTGTTTTTTCAAAATGATATTGACAACACCGGCTACGGCATCGGAACCATATTGAGCGGACGCGCCATCGCGTAAAACTTCGATATGGTCGATGGCCGCCATCGGAATCATATCGAT
>NZ_JAIWON010000135.1 GCF_020216885.1 Zymomonas sp.
GTAATCCGAGTTTGTCGGATGCAACGGACACGGTGGCTTACGACACGACGCCAGCGGGTAATCCAGTGGTGACGATCACGAGTGACAGTGATGGAAAAGCTACAGCTGATCCTGTGACTTTCAAATTTACAATGTCAGAAGCCGTCAATGATTTCACAGCCGATAGTATAAGGGTCTCGGGCGGGACGAAAGGTGACTTGACTCAAGATGCCAGTAATCCGCTTGTCTATTATATGACGGTGACCCCAGAGGTTGTTATTAGTCCGATTGTATCAGAGATACCTACATCTCTCTCAGCGACTGTATCTGCTGGTAGTGTTCACGATTTAGCAGGTAATCCGACTTTGTCGGATGCAACGGACACGGTGGCTTACGACACGACACCGGCCGGTAATCCGACTATGACGATTACAAGCACTCATGATGGTGTCGCCCCTATAAATGAACCGGTTACTTTTGCTTTGATAGCGTCTGAAAAGCTAAAAGGTTTTTCTGCTGACAGTATTGAAGTTACTGGAGGCACAAAAGGCGAATTACAGGCTTCTTCGGAACACCCTCTTGTCTATTTTTTAACAGTAACACCGACGGCTAATAGCTCTGGCGAAATTAGCGTAAACATACCTTCCGGCGCCGTATTTGATATGGCTGGAAATCCCAATCTTTCAAATATTAGTGATACGGTCTTTTATGACACTATCCCCCCGACGATATCGATCAGCGATGATAGTAACGGCCAGACTGTAAACGGGGCAGTGACTTATACTTTTACCGCTTCAGAGGCTTTGTTAAAATTCACAGATGATAATATCGAGGTAACGGGTGGAACAAAGGGAACGTTAACGCAGGACAGTTCCAACCCTTTGATCTATCATATGACAGTCACGCCCAATGCGGGCAGCGATGGTTCTTTAAAAGTCAATATTCCCGCAGGCTCTGTCAGTGATTTGGCCGGTAACACGACAAAAGCAGATGTATCAGATAGTGTTTCTTATGATACGACGCTTACCAGTAATCCGGCTGTTGCGATTACAAGCGACAGTGACGGAGCGGTTGCTATCGGAGCGGTAACGTATAATTTCAAATTATCGGAGCCAGTGAGCGATTTTACCGCAGATAGCGTTACTGTTACTGGAGGCACAAAGGGCGCGCTTACCCAAGATACAACTGATCCTTTATTGTATCATATGGTTGTAACACCAAGTGCAAACCAGAATGGTACGCTTACAGCTGCGATATCAGCGGGTCGATTGCATAGTACAGCAGGTTATCCAACAACAGCCGATGCGTCAGATAGCGTAACATACGATACGCTTGCTCCAACCATGACAATTAGTAGTCCAAGTGACAATGAAACGGTTACTGAAGGCGATGTTGTTTACGTTTTTACCTTGTCTGAGCCAGTCAAGAATTTTACGGCAGATGATATTAACGTTTATGGTGGAACTAAAGACGGCTTTGTTCAGGATAGTAGTAATCCACTCGTTTATTCTTTGACAGTGACACCGGATAAAAATTCTGGTGGTGCTTTGGTTGTCAATATTCCGGCTGGCGCTATTGAAGATGTTAATGGTAATCCAACGGCTGTTAATAACGCTCATACTGTTGGGTTTATTACGCAGCCGGATAATGTGCGCGTTGTCAGTGACCAAGATGGTCAAACGGCAGCGGGCGATATTACTTATAATGTGGTATTTTCTGATAATCAAAGTCAGACGCTTTCTCCAAGCGACCTGACTATTGAAAATGGTACACTCAAAAGCCTGACATTTGTTGATAATAGTAATACCCCATATTCAAGCTCTTACTACGTAGTGGTTGTGTCTCCAACGAGTGATGATGCCGGTATCAATTCAATTTCTCTTAGCCCTGCGGTTACTGGAGGGGCGGGGGTTATAACTGCAACAGTCCCGTTTGATACCCGTCAATTAAGTTTAGAAGACTATACCGACACAGGCTCTTCTGCGACGGATTATATTAGCCAAGACAACAGTTATACCCTTAGTCTGGATAATGCCACACACGGGACGACAGCCCATTATCAGGTTTCTACAGATAATGGTGACAACTGGAGCGATACGTCTGCTGTCCAAAATTCGGTTCCTGATGGCCATTATCTTTATCGCGCTGTCACAAACGATATTCATAATATGTCGATGTATTCCAATTCTATTGAGCTGACGGTTGATACCACAAAGCCTGATCTGATAAGCATTGACGCAACTGATGGTCAGACAGCCTCTGGAGAGGCGGAGGCTGGAACTACCGTTAATTTGTTTAGTGATGATGGCCAGACAGTTTTTGGAACAACCGTTGCTGATAGTAACAATCATTGGTCGATAAGTGGTCTTGATATTGCAGATGGCACAACCATAAAGGCGACAGCCACTGATGTTGCCGGAAATGTCAGCAATGAGGTGACTACTCAGGTTGAAGCAAAAGCATCAGCGCTGATGAGTCTTTACAGTGTTGTTAATAGCGATGACAACTCATCACATTATTTTGAAAGCGGAAGTGGTAACGACAGCTTTCATATGACTGCCAATGGTCATGACACCTTGATGTATAAATTGCTTGATAACAGCGATAATACAGGAGGTAACGGCAGTGATACGGTCAATAATTTCCATTTGGGCGATGTTAACACTGATCCCAATGCTGATATTATCAATATTAAGGATTTATTGGCTGATTATCAGGGTACGGCCAATGCCTATTATGATGTGACCGAAAACAAATTTGTTATGGATAAAGCCTCTAGCGGTCTTGACCAATTTGTTTCTACCAGCGTCCATAATGGCAATACGACCATTTCCGTTGATCGTGACGGTGCCAATGGCAATCATCAAATGACCGCTTTGGTTACCCTTGATAATACCCAGACCGATCTTGCGACCCTGATCGGTAACCATCAGTTGATTATCGCCTGATAAAATGATCAAAAAATGGGCGCGGCGGGATGAAATATCCCGCCTGATGAGAAAGGTAATCTTTCTTGTTGCCGGTTGTTTTTCAGCACCTTTCGCGGCTTCTGCTGATGAATATGTGCCGAAAATGCCGACTATTGATAGCTTGCCTAGTTTAAGTGATAGCTTGGGCTGTAACGACGAACCCGCTTATTTGCGTGATGAAGCTGCCCGTAACGCGGTAGTGGATGATGGTTGGTTGACCTTGCATCAGGCCATTCATCGTGCCTTGGAAGGGCATCCTTCTATCACTGATGCGATTGCCGCCTTGGGGCAGCAACAAAGCGGCGTTGGCGTTGCCCATGCCGGATATTATCCCCAATTCAAGGCGGGAATGAGTGGAGGTCCTTGGACTTCGGCGCGTGGATTGGGCCCTTATATATCGGCTTCAGCTTCGCAGATGGTCTATGATTTCGGAAAAGTGTCCCATCAGGTCATGCAGGCCAAAGCCTTAGCGGCAAGGCAGCAAGCCAAAGTTTTGGGCAGTATTGACGAAGTTTCCAAAAATGTCGCCGAAGCGATTGTTAATGTTCATCGTTATCAGCAACTGATGATCGCGGCAGCGGATCTGTTTCAGGCTGTATCATCAGTAAAAGAAATGGCAGAATTGCGGGCAAAAGCTGGTATTTCCACCCGATCTGATCCCATTCAGGCGGAATCCCGTCTCGATCAGGCAAGAGCCAACATGATCGAAGCCCGTGCCATGTTGGAACAGTCCAGAGAAAATTTGCGCAGCTTGATGAATGAAAACCGGCCTTTACCGGAAAATATCTGCATTGCAGAACCGCATGGATTGCCGCCTTTTAAACCGGAAGCACCGGTGGATGCCTCTTTGAATCCTGATTTATTGCCCGCCGCATTAGAAGCCAAAGCCGAGGCAAAAGCAGCAGAAGCCCAGTTGGGTATTGTGAAAGCCGGACGCTTCCCCACGATTTCTATCGACGGGAATTACGGTCGTTCCTTACGAGGCGCGATCTATCCGGCGGCACCAGATCGGCGGCAAGATTATGGTAGCGTTATTTTGAATGTTTCGACCCAGATGTTTCAGGGAACTGGTATTTTAAGTCAGTTAAAAGCCGCCAGCCATGCCGTTGATGCTGCCCATGCGCGGCAACAGACGGCTTTATTGGAAGCCCATAACAAGCTCCGTTCGATCCATGCGGTGGCAATGGGTTCTCTGGCAAAAATTGGTGTTCTGCAAAGTCGCCTGAAAACCATTATCGAAGCCCGCGATCTTTACCGTGATCAATATCGTTTGGGTTCTCGTTCTTTGGTCGATCTGCTGAATAGTGAGCAGGAAATTTATCAGGCGCGCACCGAAAATATCAATGCAAAGCATGATTTGTGGGTGAGTGAAGCCGATCAGGTCGCCGCATCCGGTCGAGCAAGAGCCGTCTATGGCATTGACCACACTGTCGTTCAGGGATTGGAGATATTGCCATGATAGGGCAGGCTGGAGAAGAAAAACGCCAATCCCTTCTTTTATGGGAAGCTTGGCTGGATGCCATGATTGCGATTGCCCGTCATTATAACCTTCCGGTTTCAGTCGAGCATGTTCGGAATATCATGTCATGGGATAAGGCTGAATCTGATGAAGGTCGCCTTTCTGTTATGGCACGCCATTTGGGTTTAGGATTTCGTTTGGAATCTGGTGAGAAAGCGGAAGGGGCGGTGCGTTCGGGGGTCGCCTTACCTTTTGTTGCGCATTGGGATGATGGCCGGATCGGTTGCGTCATGACCAATGATGGTGATGGACATTTAGCCGTTCGTTTTTCAGGTGAAGGTGATTTGGAAACACCGGTTGAAATTGACTGGTTAGCCGATCATGTTGTTGAAATCGCCTATTTAAGACCGCTGCGTTCTATACCCGATGGGCGGGTTGATGATTATATTCAGCCTTATCGTCCCCATTGGTTCCGTCGTTTGGCCTTGGCCGATTGGCGACGTTTCGGGGAAGTGATTTTAGCTTCGCTTTTTATCAATCTTTTGGCTTTGTCATCGACCTTGTTTTCAATGCAGATTTATGATCGCGTTGTGCCTGCCCAATCGGAACCGACCTTGTGGGTTCTGTTTTCGGGCGTGATGATGGCGGTCTTTTTCGGATTGCTGTTAAAGATTGCCCGAACCCGATTATTAGATGTGATCGGCAAAAAAGCTGATTTGCGGATTTCCGAGCATGTCTTTGGTCATGCCATCCGTCTGGTTTATGATGCCCGCCCAAAAGTTGCCGGTAGTTTTATTGCCCAGCTTCGCGAATTGGAGCATGTCCGTGAATTATTGACGGCGACCAGTATCGCGATGATTACCGATTTACCCTTCTTTTGCCTGTTTTTAGGAATTTTATGGATGGTCGGCGGTAATTTGGTTTGGGTGGCTTTGGCCGCCGTGCCTTTGCTGCTTGTCCCCGGTATTTTAGTGCAATATCCCCTTGCCCGTTTGTCACAGCAGGGAATGCGGGAATCTGCTTTACGCAATGCTTTGTTGATCGAAGCGGTTGACGGCTTTGAAGATATCAAATTGATGCGTGCTGAGCCTCGTTTTGAAAGACGGTGGAATCATGTCCATTCGGTGGCCGCCTCTATCGCCATGCGGCAGCGTTTCTATACCGGATTGATGGTGACATGGAGTCAGGAAATCCAGACTATCATCTATGCCCTGATTTTGTTGGTTGGATGTTTCCAAGTGATGAAGGCGACAATGACAACGGGGGCTTTGGTCGGTTGTTCTATTCTGACTTCCCGTATGATTGCACCTTTGGCGCAGATGGCGGGGTTTTTCTTGCGTTTTCAACAGGCACGGGTCGCCCGCGAAGGTCTGGATTCTTTGATGAGCCGTCCGGCAGATCGTGCCGATCAGGCGCAATTAGTGCAATTACCCAGTATTCGCGGGCAATATCAATTTGAAAGTATTCGTTTCCTGCATGACCCAAAATCGGGACGACCTGATCTCGATATTCCTAAGCTGGTTATCCGCTCCGGTGAAAAAATCGCCTTATTAGGGCGGAATGGCGCGGGTAAATCGACCTTTCTGCGGATGTTATCTGGCCTCCATCAGCCTTCTAATGGTCGGATTATGTTGGATGGTATCGCTTTACCAACGATAGATCCTGCAGATTTGCGGCGTGACATTGGCTTGATAACCCAAGAAGCCAAAATCTTTTACGGTAGTTTACGCGATAACCTAACCATGGGCGCGCCTTTGGCGAGTGATAGTCAAATTTTGGCGGCTTTGGATATGGTTGGATTGAAAAGCATTTTGGATCAGCGAGCCGATGGTCTCGATATGTTATTGAAAGAGGGCGGTGGTGAATTATCCAAAGGACAGCGCCAATCCATCCTTTTAGCGCGTTTGATTTTATCAGAACCTTCTGTCGTTTTGTTGGATGAGCCGACTGCTCATTTTGATGAAATGTCAGAGCATCATCTGATTAACAATCTGACCCCTTGGGTGAAAAACCGCACCCTGATTGTAGCAACCCATCGTCAAAGTATTTTGCGCTGGGTCAACCGTATTATCATCCTTGATAAAGGCCATATCGTTATGGACGGTGATCGGGATTCTGTTCTGAAAAGGCTGACCAATGGCTAACCTTTCCTTGTCCACCCAGAGCATGGTCGATGATCGTGACCCTTTGCATGTTCCTGCACGGATTGTCTGGGTCGTTGTGGTGATGTTGCTGTGCTTTTTTATTTGGGCAGCTTGCTTTAAGCTTGAAGAAGTCTCGACCGGAACGGGGAAGGTGGTGCCTTCCTCGCATGAACAGACCATCCAATCTTTGGAAGGGGGAATCCTTGTCCACTTGAATGTCAAAGAGGGCGATATTGTTCAGGCCGGACAGATGTTGGCGCAGCTTGATCGCACCCGCACCCAATCTTCGGTTGAAGAAACAGCTGCACGGGCTGTGGCCGCAGAAGCCACGGCGGCTCGGTTGCGGGCAGAAGTGAATAATACCTCGCTTTCCTTTCCTGATTCTGTGAGAGCCTATCCGGCGTTGGTAAAATCCGAGACTGACCTTTATCGTTCCCGCCGCAATAGTTTGGCTATGGGATTGAACGACCTTCATCAGCAATTGGCTTTGATTAAAAACGAGTTGACGATGACCGAGCCGCTGGTGGCAAGGGGCGCTGCCAGTGATGTCGAGGTTTTGCGTTTGAAACGGCAGGTAAGTGAAATCGAAACCCGTGCCGATGATATGCAAAATCAATATATGGTGAAGGCCAGAGAAGACCTTGAAAAAGCCGAGGCAGAAGCCAAAGCCCAGCAATCGGTTACGAAAGGGCGTTCTGATATGTTAGATCGCTTGACTTTTACTTCGCCGGTAAGGGGTATCGTTAAGGATATCGAAGTCACCACGAAAGGTGGCGTTATTCCTCCTAATGGCCGTTTGATGACGATTGTACCTTTGGATGAACAATTACTGGTCGAGGCGCGCATATCGCCACGCGATATCGCCTTTATCCATCCCGATCAGCGGGCAACCGTCAAATTGACCGCCTATGATTACGCTATTTATGGGGGGCTGCCTGCAAAAGTAACGGTTATTTCGCCGGATACTGTTCAGGACGATGTTCGGAAAGATAGCTATTATTATCGCGTTTGGGTACGGACTGATTCCGATCATCTAACCAATAAATCCGGCCATAAATTTCCTATCGTTCCCGGTATGGTCGCAACAATTGATATTCATACAGGATCAAAAACGGTTCTTGAATATTTGGTAAAGCCGCTGAATCGCGCAAAAGAAGCCTTGAGAGAAAGATAAATACAAGTCGATTATTTTGATCGATAAATGAAAAGATAATTTTCAATTTCAGAAGATCTTGAAACTATGCGTAAGGCTATGGGTTATTAGATTAAATTTTTGAAAATAAAAGGTCGATATAATGGTGCAGCTTCCTTCTTCTGCCCGACATGGGAATGAAACAGAAAATCAGCAATTTCTGGATCATTTGCGTGAAATTTCGGATCATGTGCTGACTTCTGAAGGCGAGATGCATCACTATTGCACCGGTTTCCGTTTCGGCAGTGGTAGGGTTCTAGCGGTTGTTCGACCGACTTCCCTAGTTGAAATGTGGCATGTCGTCGAAGCCTGTGTTGATGCTGGCAAAATTATTATTATGCAAGCCGCCAATACCGGATTGACCGGTGGATCAACGCCTGATGGCGATGACTATGATCGCGATATCGTTCTGATTAGTGGGATTGGTATTACCGGCGTAAAGCCGATTAACAAAGGTGAGCAGGTTATTTGCTTGCCCGGTGCCACTTTATATGACCTCGAAACTATTCTTCGACCCTTGGGGCGTGAACCGCATTCGGTGATCGGTTCTTCCTGTATTGGGGCTTCGGTTTTTGGCGGTGTTTGTAATAATTCCGGCGGCGCATTGATGCAAAGAGGCCCTGCCTTTACGCAGTTGACCCTTTATGCTCGTATCAACGAACAGGGTAAATTAGAGCTAGTCAATCATTTGGGTATTCGTCTGGGGAATGATCCCGAAACAATTTTAAGTCGTGTTGAAAAAGGCGACTATACCGAAGATGATATTATCAATGACGAAAGCAAACATGCTTCCGACTGTGAATATCATAACCACATTCGCGATATTGAGGCAGAGACACCAGCGCGCTTTAACGCTGACCCGTCCCGTCTTTATGAATCTTCTGGAAGTGCCGGAAAAGTGGCGGTTTTTGCCGTGCGGCTTGATACGTTTCCGCAGCAGAAAAATGCCAAGGTTTTCTATATCGGCACCAATGATCCTGATGAATTAACCGAGCTTCGGCGGCAGGTGTTGAAGTCTTTCAAATATTTGCCAATTTCAGGCGAATATATGCATCGTCATGCTTATGATATTGCGGCGAAATACGGAAAAGATACTTTTCTAGCGATTGAATATCTCGGCACCGATCGCTTACCGCAGCTTTTCGCCATGAAGGGCTGGTTTGATGGTTTAAACAACCGTGTCAGTTTCTTGCCGCGTTATTTGAGCGATCGGGTGATGCAATTTGCGTCCACTCTGTTCCCGCATCATCTGCCTAAGCGAATGGATGATTTCCGTGACCGCTACGAACATCATCTGATTTTGAAAGTGTCCGAAGAAGGCACCGAAGAAGCGCGCGGTTTTCTGAAAGACTTTTTCGAAAAGGCAAGCGGTGGTTATTTTGAATGTAGCGATGAAGAGGGTAAAAAGGCCTTTCTGCATCGTTTCGCCGCCGCTGGGGCGGCTATCCGCTATCGTGACGTTCATCAGGATGAAGTCGAAGATATCGTTGCGTTAGATATTGCTTTGCCACGTAATAACAAGGCGTGGGAAGAGCATCTTCCGCCTGAAATTACCGATAAAATCAGTCATATTTTATATTATGGCCA
>NZ_JAIWON010000136.1 GCF_020216885.1 Zymomonas sp.
CTTATAATCGTCCTATAGATAGTGTGGATGCTTTTGGTCACAAAGGTCCCATCTACGGCGGTACCCAAAGCATCGTTAATACGACACTGGTTAAATATGGTATTACCAATCATTTGAGCGTCCAGCTCCATCCTCAGTTTTTTTATAAATGGCGATCCACTTATGGCAATGGTGGTGGTCAGCCACGAGTGGGTGATTTGCCGCTTGATTTCATTTGGCGTTTTGTTGATCCGAATGAAAGTCGCCTTATTCCTGCTGTGATGCTTCAGAGTGGTATCTCTTTCCCGACAGGTCGTTATGACCATCTGAATTCTGATAAAACCAATGCCGGTGGTAATGGTAACTATGTCTTCCGTGCCGCTTTGGTAACCCAATCGACCTATCGTATTGCGGGTCATGCTTTGCGAGTTCGAGGATGGGCTAATATCCGTAAATCTGTCCGCGATGCCGAAATTCATGGCATTAGTAGCTATGGAACCAGTAAAGATTTTATTGGTCATGCTGAAACAGGCACGAGTGGTGAGGGCGGTATTTCTGTTGAATATGGTATCAATCAACGTTGGGTTTTGGCCTGTGACGTTGCTCGTGATTGGTCTTATGGTTCCAAGGTCAAAGGCTATAATAATGCTGTTGATTATGTTGAAAAGAAAGGGCAGGGATCCGGTGCTTGGGTAGTAGCGCCTGCTGTCGAATATAACTGGTCAGCTCGCTATGGTATTATCGCTGGTGTTTCTACGCCTTTCTGGGGAAGAAATACGACTGAAAGCCTGTCAGGACAGGTCGCTTTTGATATGGTTTTCTAGTCATTTTTTACATTACCTAACCCATAATGGTTTTGAATATAAAATTTAACTGCCTTCTATGCTTGTTTCCGGTGCTGGGGTTTATCATATCCTAGATATGACTATCGCGATCCGTACGACGCTTGATGAGCCAGAAAATCGTTTAGATTTTGTGCCTCATCGCCCCAGCCGCCCTGAAAAAACAGAGCCGCCAAAACCGTTTCGTCTTGTTTCCGATTACGAGCCAGCAGGCGATCAGCCGCAGGCGATTTCTGCCTTGTGCAAAGATATTCAAAAAGGCGAACGGGATCAGGTTTTGTTAGGAGTAACCGGATCCGGTAAGACCTTTACCATGGCGAAAGTCATTGAGAAATTACAGCGGCCTAGTTTGATATTGGCGCCTAATAAAATTCTGGCTGCCCAGCTTTATGGCGAGTTTAAACGCTTTTTCCCTGAAAATGCGGTCGAATTTTTCGTAAGCTATTACGATTATTATCAGCCAGAGGCCTATGTGCCGAGGACTGATACCTATATCGAAAAAGATAGCGCCATCAATGAAGCGATAGATCGGATGCGCCATGCAGCAACGCGTTCTTTATTAGAGCGTGAAGATGTTATTATCGTGGCCTCGGTTTCCTGTCTTTATGGTATTGGTTCGGTTGATACCTATTCATCTATGACCTTTCGTTTGTTGAAAGGGCAGCTTGTTGATCAGCGGGAAATTATTCGCCGTTTGGTTGCTTTACAGTATAAGCGCAATGACGTTGCCTTTGGACGAGGTTCTTTCCGTGTCAAAGGCGATACCCTTGAGATATTTCCATCCCATTATGAAGACATGGCTTGGCGTATTAGCTTTTTCGGGGATGAAATCGAAGAAATTTCTGAATTCGATCCTTTGACCGGAGTGAAGATCGCTAAACTCGACCAGATTAAAATTTATGCTAATTCTCATTATGTGACACCAGAGCCGACTTTGAAGGCTGCGAATAATGCAATCCGGCGCGAGTTGGATAGCCGCTTGCGGGAATTCAAAGCTGAAGGCAAATTACTGGAAGCCCAGCGATTGGAAGAGCGCACCGAATTTGATCTAGAAATGATGGCCGCAACCGGTGCTTGTTCCGGTATTGAAAATTACTCCCGCTTTCTGACCGGACGCGCTCCCGGAGATCCCCCGCCTACTTTATTTGAATATCTGCCTGATAATGCTTTGTTATTTGTGGATGAAAGTCATCAGACGATTCCGCAAATTAACGGTATGTCACGGGGTGATTATCGCCGTAAAACGACTTTGGCTGATTATGGTTTCCGCTTACCTTCCTGTATTGATAATCGGCCTCTTCGGTTTGAAGAGTGGAATGCGATGCGTCCGCAAACAGTCTATGTTTCCGCAACGCCGGGACCGTGGGAATTGGCGCAAACTGGCGGCGTTTTTGTCGAACAAATTATTCGACCGACGGGGTTAGTCGATCCCGCAATAGAAGTTCGACCGATTGAAGAACAGGTCGATAATCTGATTTTTGAAGCCAAGAAAACGGCGGCTGCAGGGTGGCGTTCTTTGGTAACAACCTTGACCAAGAGAATGGCCGAGGATTTGACTGAATATATGTATGAAGCGGGATTGAAAGTCCGCTACATGCATTCCGATGTCGAAACGATCGAACGCATCGAGCTTATTCGGGATTTGAGATTGGGCGTTTACGACGTTTTGATCGGTATCAACCTGTTGCGTGAAGGGTTGGATATCCCAGAATGCGGATTAGTGGCTGTCTTGGATGCTGATAAAGAAGGCTTTTTACGGTCTGAAACTTCACTGATTCAGACGATCGGTCGAGCTGCGCGTAATGCCGAAGGGCGTGTTATTTTGTATGGTGACAAGATAACCGGTTCGATGGCGCGGGCTATGGCCGAGACCGAACGCCGCCGGATCAAGCAGATCGCATGGAATAAAGCGCATAATATTACACCTGCAACGGTTAAGCGGCAGGTCGATGATATTGTCGGTCATTTCGGTGTCGTCGATAGTAGTGAGGCCGCCGCTAGCATCGAAAATCATGATCCGAAAGCTTTAGCACGTTCTATTTCCGAGACTGAAAAAGAAATGTTAGAAGCCGCCGCTAATTTGGAATTTGAAAAAGCAGCACAATTAAGAGATGTCTTACACCAGTTGAAGAGACAGGAATTAGGACTGCCTCCCGACAAGTCGTCTGAGATCCAAGGTCGGTCTGAAGCTGGACGTCCTGGCACTAGAAAAACCAGAAGTGACAAAGCCAGAGAAGCCAAGGCTTCTAAGCGGGTCAAGCAAGAAGCCGGTGAAAAATTATTGAGATCGCGAGGGCATTGATTAGGGAATAGAGTGAGCTCTCTGCCTTGAAGCATAAAATTTTGTAAAAAGCCGAGAGCTGAAAATTTTTATTTTTTGCTATACCCTTATTTCGTAAAACCTGTTGTCAGATGCGGCTTTTCTCTCGATAGGGATGAGCTTGGAAATGATGACGGCAGTCAAAGGAAGAAATGTGGTAGAAGCAACAGCGCAAGAGACCGATCGTCCGCGTTTTTCTTTTTCAATCGCGGCAAGGGAAGGGAAAGCCCGCACCGGCACTATCGAAATGAAGCGGGGCGCTATCCGAACGCCTGCCTTTATGCCGGTTGGCACGGCAGCCACCGTAAAGGCTTTGAAGCCAGAAACGGTTCGGGCAACTGGCGCTGATATTATCTTGGGAAATACCTATCATCTGATGCTTCGTCCGGGTGCCGAACGGATAGCTAAGCTAGGTGGATTACATTCTTTCATGGGGTGGGATCGGCCTATTTTGACGGATAGCGGTGGGTATCAGGTGATGAGCCTGTCTTCTTTGACGAAACAGAGTGAAGAGGGCGTTACCTTTAAAAGTCATCTTGACGGTTCCCGCCATATGCTGTCGCCGGAACGTTCTATCGAAATCCAGCATTTACTAGGCAGTGATATCGTAATGGCCTTTGATGAATGTACGCCTTATCCGGCAACGCCTTCACGAGCGGCCTCGTCAATGGAACGCTCGATGCGTTGGGCGAAAAGATCACGTGAAGCCTTTGATAGCCGGAAAGAACAAGCAGAAAATGCGGCTTTGTTTGGAATTCAACAAGGCTCTGTTTTTGAAAATCTGCGGCAACAATCGGCGGATGCTCTCGCTGAAATCGGCTTTGATGGCTATGCCGTTGGGGGATTGGCTGTAGGCGAAGGACAGGATGAAATGTTCCGCGTCCTTGACTTTTCTGTGCCAATGCTGCCCGATGATAAACCCCATTATCTGATGGGCGTTGGTAAGCCTGATGATATCGTTGGCGCCGTTGAGCGCGGTATTGATATGTTCGATTGCGTCTTGCCGACGCGTTCTGGTCGGAATGGGCAGGCCTTTACATGGGATGGGCCTATCAATATCAGAAATGCCCGTTTTTCAGAAGATTTGAAGCCTTTGGATAGTGAATGCCATTGTGCTGTTTGCCAGAAATGGAGCCGCGCTTATATCCATCATTTAATTCGGGCGGGTGAGATTTTAGGCGCTATGCTGATGACAGAGCATAATATCGCCTTTTATCAACAGCTTATGCAAAAGATACGGGACTCTATTTCGGAAGGACATTTTTCGCAATTTGCTCAGGATTTCAGAGCGCGTTATTTTGCACGGAATAGCTAAAAATTGTGATTGTATGATAGGGCGACAAGGCTGGAGCTTGGCAGAATGAATGCAGATATTGACCTTTTTTCTTATCTGAATCCTGAAAAACAGGATTTGTCAGCTCTGGCTCCGAAAGATTTATCTCGTGAACAAGCGATTGTTGAATTAGAGCGCTTGGCAAAGCTTATCAGCCATTATGATCATCTTTATCATGATAAGGATAATCCGGCTATTCCTGACAGCGAATATGATGCCTTGGTCTTGCGAAACCGTCGAATTGAACAGTTTTTTCCTGACTTAATCCGGCCAGATTCCCCAAGTCAAAAAGTCGGTAGCCGCCCTAATTCACGTTTGCCCAAAATTGCACATCGGGCAGCGATGCTTAGTCTTGATAATGGTTTTCTGGATCAGGATGTTGAAGATTTTTTGGGGCGTGTTCGCCGTTTTTTCAATTTAAAAGAAAATCAGGCAGTCATTTGCACTGTTGAACCAAAAATTGACGGTCTTTCTTGTTCTTTGCGTTATGAAAAGGGCATTTTAACTCAGGCTGTCACGCGGGGAGACGGGGTTATCGGTGAGGATGTGACCTCTAATGTCCGTGTTATTGATGACATCCCCAAAATATTAAAGGGCAACAATTGGCCAGAAATTATTGAAATCCGTGGCGAAGTTTACATGGCAAAAAGCGATTTTTCTGCTTTGAATGCTCGTCAGACAGAAGAAAATAAAAAGGTTTTTGCCAATCCTCGCAATGCGGCTGCTGGGTCTTTGCGACAGCTAGACCCGAATATTACGGCAAGGCGCTCTCTTCGCTTTTTGGCACATGGTTGGGGTGAGTCCACATCCTTACCTGCCGATACTCAATATGGCATGATGAAAATGATAGAAAGCTATGGCTTGTCTGTCAGTAATCTGCTGGCTCGTGCCGAAAATATTGGGCAGATGCTTGACTTTTATCAGAAGATAGAGGCCGAACGGGCTGATTTAGATTTTGATATTGATGGTGTCGTTTATAAATTAGATCAGCTCGATTGGCAGCAGAGATTTGGATTTTCCGCGCGCGCTCCGCGTTTTGCCTTGGCGCATAAATTTCCAGCAGAAAAAGCGCAAACGACGCTTTTAGATATCGAGATACAGGTTGGGCGTACAGGCGTTTTGACACCTGTCGCTAAATTAGAGCCTGTAACGGTCGGAGGAGTTGTTGTCTCTTCTGCGACCCTCCATAACTCTGATGAAATTGAGCGCTTGGGCGTCCGTCCGGGAGATCGCGTTCTGGTTCAACGTGCTGGAGATGTTATTCCCCAGATAATCGAAAATCTAACGCCTGATGTCGATCGTCCTATTTGGCATTTCCCGCATCGCTGTCCCGTTTGTGAATCTGTTGCCAGAAGGGAAGATGGAGAAGTTGCATGGCGCTGTACCGGAGGTTTGATCTGTCCAGCGCAACGCGTTGAGCGTTTGTGTCATTTCGTTTCGCGCACTGCCTTTGAAATTGATGGCTTGGGTAAAAGCCATATCGAAAGTTTTTTTGCCGATAAATTGATTGAAACGCCTGCCGATATTTTTCGGTTGTTTCAAAAACGTCAGTTTTTGATCGAGAGAGAAGGCTGGGGTGAAATTTCTGTCGATAATTTAATATCTGCTATCGAAAAACGGCGGAAAATTCCGTTTGATCGTTTTCTTTTTGCCTTGGGCATTCGCCATGTAGGTGCTGTAACGGCTCGGGATTTAGCTAAATCTTACCAAACATGGGATAACTTTAAAGCGGCAATTGATGAGGCGGCTCATCTGCGGACTATATTACAGCCTTCAAGTGATGAATCTGAAGAAAAGTATCAAAAAAGGGTAGATAAAGAGCTTATCTCTTTTTTCCATATTCCTAATATGGGTGGTAAAATTATTCGAAGCCTTCTGGATTTTTTTGCTGAAACCCATAATTCCGATGTTGTTTCTGATCTTTTACAGGAAGTTCAAGTTGAAGCTCTTTATTTTGAGCTAGCCTCTTCGCCTCTGTCAGGAAAGATTATTGTTTTTACTGGAAGCCTGCAAAAAATAACGAGAGATGAAGCGAAGCGACAAGCTGAAAATCTGGGTGCTAAAGTGGCTTCATCTGTTTCAAAAAAGACTAATCTTGTCGTCGCGGGAGAGGCTGCCGGCTCTAAACTTTTAAAGGCGAAAGAGCTGGATATTTCCATTATAGATGAGGATAGATGGCATCGTATCGTAGAAAATACCGGACAAGACAGTATAAAAATCTAATAATGATTGGGTAATTTCTTGAAATTTATACAGGTTTTTCCGAATTTTATTGGCTTTTGATATTTTTTAAAAAGAAAACTGTTTTTTTAAACACTTATGCTGCCTCCTTATTAGAAAATTTTGTTTTACTTGCGTTGTCATCAATCAAGGATAAGTAAAAAAATAATCGTAGGTGATCGACGCAAATATTGTTCCAATAATGATAAGGAGGTTCCAAAATCGGTTCAATAGGAGTAATCCGTATTCAGTTTATCGCCAAGGATTCGGTTTGTGATGTTATTTTTGGTCAGAAACTAAAATAAGACCAATGTTTAACATTGCCGATACTCGGCGGTTGTAAGATTTACAGATTAAGGCGGGAGAGGAATCGCCATGAGTTCTGAAAGTAGTCAGGGTCTAGTCACGCGACTAGCCCTAATCGCTGCTATAGGCGGCTTGCTTTTCGGTTACGATTCAGCGGTTATTGCTGCAATCGGTACACCGGTTGATATCCATTTTATTGCCCCTCGTCATCTTTCTGCTACGGCTGCGGCTTCCCTATCCGGGATGGTCGTTGTTGCTGTTTTGGTCGGTTGTGTTACCGGTTCTTTGCTGTCTGGCTGGATTGGTATTCGCTTCGGTCGTCGCGGCGGATTGTTGATGAGTTCCATTTGTTTCGTCGCCGCCGGTTTTGGTGCTGCGCTAACCGAAAAATTATTTGGAACCGGTGGTTCGGCTTTACAAATTTTTTGCTTTTTCCGGTTTCTTGCCGGTTTAGGTATCGGTGTCGTTTCGACCTTGACCCCAACCTATATCGCTGAAATTGCTCCGCCAGACAAACGCGGCCAGATGGTTTCTGGTCAGCAGATGGCCATTGTGACAGGTGCTTTAACCGGTTATATCTTTACTTGGTTACTGGCTCATTTCGGTTCTATCGATTGGGTTAATGCCAGTGGTTGGTGCTGGTCTCCAGCCTCAGAAGGCTTGATAGGTATTGCCTTCTTGCTGCTGCTGTTAACCGCACCGGATACGCCGCATTGGTTGGTGATGAAAGGACGTCATTCCGAGGCCAGCAAAATCCTTGCTCGCTTGGAACCGCAAGCTGACCCTAATCTGACGATTCAAAAGATTAAAGCTGGCTTTGATAAAGCTATGGACAAAAGCAGCGCAGGTTTGTTTGCTTTTGGTGTCACAGTTGTTTTTGCCGGTGTATCAGTTGCTGCCTTCCAGCAGTTGGTCGGTATTAACGCCGTGCTGTATTATGCACCGCAGATGTTCCAGAATTTAGGTTTTGGAGCCGATACGGCATTATTGCAGACCATCTCTATCGGTGTTGTGAACTTCATCTTCACCATGATTGCTTCCCGTGTTGTTGACCGCTTCGGCCGTAAACCCCTGCTTATTTGGGGTGCTATCGGTATGGCCGCAATGATGGCTGTTTTAGGCTGCTGCTTCTGGTTCAAAGTCGGTGGTGTTTTGCCTTTGGCTTCTGTGCTTCTTTATATTGCAGTCTTTGGTATGTCATGGGGCCCTGTCTGCTGGGTTGTTTTGTCAGAAATGTTCCCGAGTTCCATCAAGGGCGCGGCTATGCCTATCGCCGTTACCGGACAATGGTTAGCTAATATTTTGGTTAACTTCCTGTTTAAGGTTGCCGATGGTTCTCCGGCATTGAATCAGACTTTCAACCACGGTTTCTCCTATCTCGTTTTCGCAGCATTGAGCATCTTGGGTGGCTTGATTGTTGCTCGCTTCGTGCCGGAAACCAAAGGTCGGAGCCTGGATGAAATCGAGGAGATGTGGCGCTCCCAGAAGTAGTTAAACTGGCTTTGGCTGAATCCTTTTGTCTTTTTTAGATAAGTCTTAACCAATTATACTTTTTGTTTACAACGATGGTATAAAGTGGGCGGACAGGCTAAAAACAGGCTAAAAGGATTCGGCCTCTGTTTTAAGGACGAGAATAATGACAAATACCGTTTCGACGATGATATTGTTTGGCTCGACTGGCGACCTTTCACAGCGCATGCTGTTGCCGTCGCTTTATGGTCTTGATGCCGATGGTTTGCTTGCAGATGATCTGCGTATCGTCTGCACCTCTCGTAGTGAATACGACACAGATGGTTTCCGTGATTTCGCAGAAAAATCTTTAGACCGCTTTGTTGCTTCTGACCGGTTGAATGATGACGCTAAAGCTAAATTCCTTAACAAGCTTTTCTACGCGACGGTCGATATTACGGATCCGACCCAATTCGGAAAATTAGCTGACCTTTGTGGCCCGGTCGAAAAAGGTATCGCCATTTATCTTTCGACTGCGCCTTCTTTGTTTGAAGGGGCAATCGCTGGCCTGAAACAGGCTGGTCTGGCTGGTTCAACTTCTCGCCTGGCGCTTGAAAAACCTTTAGGTCAGGATCTTGCTTCTTCCGATCATATTAATGATGCGGTTTTGAAAGTTTTCTCTGAAAAGCAAGTTTATCGTATTGACCATTATCTGGGTAAAGAAACGGTTCAGAACCTTCTGACCCTGCGCTTTGGTAATGCTTTGTTTGAA
>NZ_JAIWON010000137.1 GCF_020216885.1 Zymomonas sp.
ACTTGATGAGATATTTTTATTCTTAAAAATGATATCCACTTTAATAAAAAAATATAAATTAGCAATTTAAATGTTAACTTAATTCATTTTAAAACGAATTAAACTTATTAAGTTATTTCGCGCCACTATAAATAAATTATATTGAGAAATATATAACAATACTATTGTCAATAAATATTATCATGTTACAAAAATGAAGCGAGTATAATTGAAAATTTCACGATTTTACCAATGGGGGGGTACAATCTATGGAAAATCGTTATGGGCTTTCTTCAAGATGGCCTGTGCATTTATTCCGTCTTGGCCTATTAGCCAGCATTTCTTCTTTTATTGCACCAGCTTTGGCGGTTCAGGCGGACAGTGAACAGGTTCAAAACCCTGTTTTATCGGACAATACACCATCCATCAGCAATCTATCGGATATGCCCAAGGCATCATCTACTGATAAAAAAATAGATAAAGCCAAGGATAAAGACCATAATTCGGCAAGTGATACTAATACTATCACCGTTACGGGAACACGTTTGTCGAAATCTCGTCTTTCCAATGTGATGGCGGGTTCAAGCTTGGGCGAAGAACAGATTAAAACGCGAGGTTATACCGATATCGGATTGGCTTTACTTCGCGAAAATCCAGCCTTTTCGGTTCCGAATAATAGCCCGATCGGAGCGCAAAGTAGCTATGGTGCAGGTCAGTCTTTTGTTTCCCTTTTCAATTTGGGTGACCAACGCACCTTGACCTTGATCAATGGTATGAGAATGGTTGGCGGGGCGACTGCCTCGATTTTTGGTGCTGGTTCCGGTTCGCAGGTCGATGTCGGCACCATTCCGACTTCTTTGATTAAAAAGATTGATACAAAATTCGGTGGTGCGGGTGCGGCTTATGGTGCCGATGCAGTTGCCGGTGTGGTCAATTATCAGTTGGATGATCACTTCAAGGGCATCGATTTTAATGCACAAGGTGGCTTTACCCAAAGATTAAAAGCGCCTCAGGAAAAAATCTATTTCAAAGGGGGCACCGAATTCAACGAAGGGCGGGGCGGTATCGTCTTTGATGTTGAATATCGTCATAGTGGCGGTGTCCTTGCCAAGGACAGAAATAATATATTTGGTTCGGAAAAGACCTCTTATTCCCATCGGCCTGTAGGAAGCACGTCACCTTATTCCTATGTCTTTACCAAGGGACGGCGCTATATCCAAAGTTCGGTGACAGGTATGCCGCTTACGGCAGGCACTATGGGATCTTATCCGACCTATCTCAATCAGATTGATCTGGGTGTGCCGTCAGGGAATGGCAATCAAGCCGCGATGTTCAGTCAGGATGGTAAATCCCTTGTCCCATTGACCGCCGATACCTTAATTCGTGATAATTATTATGGATTAGGCGGGAATGGTATCGCGCTTAGTGATTACAGCCAGATATATACCCCATCCAAAAACCTCAATCTGACAACCCTTGGCCATTATGATTTGAGCGACCATATTCATGCTACATGGCAAGGATGGTATCAGCGTGGTGAAGCAAAAAGCCAGACGGCGCAAGGGACATGGCAGGATACCGGCTTCCAAGGCCCCATGACCATGGATAGTTATTTAAACGGAGATCCCTATACGGGTTATACCGATGTCAATGGCCCGTTAACGTTAAGCACGAATAATCCCTTCCTGACAGCGGCCGAACGGACGACTATTATCAATGCCCTGAAGGCTGCCGGTCAGCCCACTGATACTTTCTATATGGAAAGGCTTAATCAGGATCTGGATGCTGGTATGTTCAGAACCAAAGACCAAATGTATCGGTTGCAAGGGGGGCTTGATGGTGACTTTAATGCTTTTGGGCGGCATTTTAACTGGAAAATATCGGGGGAATATAGCCAATATTTCAATAATACTTGGCAACCTTCGATCAACACCCAGAATTTCATCAATGCTTTGAATGCGACAACTGATGCCGCCGGCAATATTGTTTGTGCCGCCGGATATGTGAATTCGACAGCAGCCACCAGAAGTTCGACCTGTTCGCCGTTGAATCCCTTTGGGTTTAACCAGATGTCGCAAGCGGCGAAAGACTATGTCATTTCTGATGTGCATAGCAAAAACCGCAATTCCCAGCGCGATATCCAAGCTGAAATTAACAGCACTATTGTCAAACTTCCAGCAGGCGATATCCGTTGGGATATTGGTTATGAACATCGCCGTGAAAGTTATAATTTCAATCCGGGAAGTTTTGCTAAAGGTGAATTGTTATCGGATGGGACAAGGCGGCGCTATGGTAATTCTGCGCCTGTAACGGCAGTTAGCGGTGCTTACCATACCCATGAAGCCTTTGGTGAATTAGAAATCCCGCTGATTTCACCCAATATGCATATGGAGGGTGCCTATAATCTTTCGTTGACGGCCAATGGTCGATATATCAATAACAGTATGACCGGAAGCTATTGGACTTATATGTTCGGCGGCGCATGGTGGCCAACGCGCGATTTCGGCTTTAGTGGTAACTATGCTCAATCAGTGCGGAATCCTTCGGTAACCGAATTATTTGCGACAAAAGCTACTGTTTATGATTCGGCAAGTGATCCTTGCTCATATGAATTTTTAGATTCAGGTCCAAATCCAGCTACAAGACGGGCGAATTGTGCGGCAGCCGGTATTCCGACCAACTTCCAATCTCAAATCGTTAACCAGACGATGCCGGGGACGAGTGGCGGTAACACGCATTTGAAAAACGAGACATCGCACAGCTTTACAGCGGCGGTTGATTTTACGCCCCATTTTGTTCCGGGACTGACCATCAACGGTGCCTATATTGATGTCAAAATCAATAACGAGATCACCTCTCTTGGCCTCGGTGATTTGATGAGTGCCTGCTATGACTCTTCATCTTATCCCAACAGTAGTTATTGTAGTGCCTTTACCCGTGATTCTTCCACACATCAGGTCACTGATTTTGCCGAAGGATATTACAATGTTGCCAGTCAACATATGCAGGCTGTTCAGGGAAAAATTGATTATGTTCTTCCTCTGCATCGTTTAGGATTGCCTGATTCAGCCGGCACGGTGGAATTGACAGGTAATTACATTCATTATGTCAAAAACGAGCAGAAAATCTTAACCAGCACCTATGATTTATTCGGCACCACAGGGCAACCACAAGACAACATTACGCTGAATCTTAACTATACGCGTGATAGATTGTCTTTCCAGTGGCAAACCCTTTGGTATGGTAAAGCCCGCTATGCGGTTCAGGTTTCGGATAAAACGTATGAGAATAATAAACGGCCTGATTTTGCCTATTTCAATATGACGGTAGGATACAGGATTACTGACCATATTGATGCCAGCCTGATGGTCAACAATATCACGGATGCGCTGCCCAAATATCCGGGAGCTGTCAGTCAAACACGTTATTATGAGGCCTTGATGGGACGTTCCTTTAAAATGTCGATTGGAGTCCATTTCTAAAACTAAAAAAATCCCCTTTTCTTTCAAAAGAGAAGGGGATTTTTTATGCCTGATATCCGATTAGAAAAGGCGTTTTTAAAAGATTAAAGAGTCTAAAAATATTAAATGGTTGAAAATTGCGATTAAATGCGTATAGAGCATGGCGCTAGTGGCCCCGTAGCTCAACCGGATAGAGCACCTGCCTTCTAAGCAGGATGTTGCGTGTTCGAGTCACGCCGGGGTCACCATCTTTTTATTTTCTATTTAGAAACAGACAATTCCAGAAAATTTGACCCCAAAAGTAATAATAATTTGGCGTCAATGACGAGACCTTGCTGTCGTTTCTGTTCCAGAAAATCAGGCAATTCTGACAATTTTACCCGATGGACGGTGATCTCTTCATCATCAACGCCGCCGCCGTCTGAAATTTTGGTAAGATTTTGAGCGCGCACCAGAAAAAAGCTTTCTGATGTCATACCGGGGGAAGAGGCGAATTGACCCAAATTTTCGATGATATCAGCCTGATATCCGGTTTCTTCGATCAATTCACGAGCTGCTGCGGTTTCGACCGATTCATGTGAATCGGTATCCCCAATCAAGCCCGCGGGCAATTCGATTGTATGCGCCCCAAAAGGAATACGAGGTTGTTCGACAAGAATAACATATTCCCCATCCAAAGCGAGGATAACGGCTGCGCCCATATTATGGGGACGGCTGGCATATTCCCATGTTCCGCGCCGTTTCAGAATAATGAATTTGCCGGAATAAAGTATTTCAGTTTCAGGCTGGGATGGGGATTCTGAATTATGTGACATCATTTCCGCCTATTCAAAAGTCATAATCTGGCTGCAACGAACTATTGATAGGTTAAAGCAATAGCCCATCAAAAAAATGGTGATTTTTAATAATCATCAGAGGCACCGCCGCCGCCAAAAGAGCCACCGTCGCCACCGCCAAAAGAATCATCACTGCCACCCCAATCGCCGCCGCTACCGGAATCATCATTTCCGCCGCCCCAGAAACCACCACCGGAGGAAGAGCCGCCCCCACCACCGCCACGTCGGTTAAACAGCATAGAGAGGATCGAAAAAATGGAGAGAACAGCCAAAAAGAATTTCAGAACCGCATAGATAGCTGAAAAAATTGTTTTAATAACTGACCACAAAGTCGCAAAGAATATCTGGAGCCGCGTTTTAGGAGACAACAACCCATGATTACTGGACAAAGTTTGTGGTTTCTTTTGTGAGCGATACTGGCCTTCACTGACGATAGCAATAATGACTAAGCCACCACCACAGAACAAAATAATCCAGAAAAGAGGATGTATAGGCGGTAGGGGCTTTACATCGGAGGGTAGGGGATCAGTGGCTCTTTTATTTTGGTAGGCTTGCTCTGCAGCTAGAGATTTATTTCTTAGCTCGTCATTCGGATCTGTCAGAAGATCACCGAAAATTTGCACGGCCGTTTTGATGCCTTTTCGGGGATCTTTCTTCATAATTGGCGTCACCTTCTGGTGAAGAAGGGTAAAGGCCAAGGCATCCGGAATCTGACCTTCTAATCCATAGCCGACCTCGACGCTGACTTTCCGGCCATGATCTTGGTTATGATTAGTATAAACTAAAAGGATCAGACCATCATTGATCTTGGCATGACCGATTTTCCAATAGCGTCCCAAGCGATAGCCATAATCACGGATATCATAGCCTTGAAGATCACTGAAGGTCACAACAACCATTTGATGCCCGCTTTTGGCTTCGATCATAGCTAAGTCTGAATTAAGCTGTTTTTTATCCGCCGATGTCAAAATCTGGGCATCATCGACCACATATTGGTCACCAAGTTCCGGAAAATTTTGGGCAAAGGCCGATGTATTTTTGGCAAAAACCAAAAAGACAAATAACAGCAGCAGCCCGAAAAGCCGGTAACCGGAGGATGAAGTTTTTCTAGGTGAAAGCATAGCTACCGGCTTTATCATCTTGTTATTTTTGGCTGTTGGATGGGGTGGCTGGGGCAGGCGCGTCAAAATTGACGGTCGGCGCAGCTTGGGCATTGGTGGCCGTCGCTTCGTAAGGCGTCATTGGTTTTGCGCCATAGAATATTTTGGCACCAATGGCATTCGGGAAAGTCCTGACCAAGGTATTATACTGCTGGACAGCTTCGTTATAGTCGCGTCTGGCAATCGTAATCCGGTTTTCTGTACCTTCTAATTGTGCCTGAAGTGCCAAAAAATTTTGATCAGCCTGCAGCTGGGGATATTGTTCACGAACAGACATTAACCGCCCCAAAGCCATGCTTAAATGACCTTGAGCCTCGGCAAATTGCTTCATAGAATCTGGGTTATCAACTTTTACATTGATCGCCGTTGCTTTTGCACGGGCTTCGGTCACCGCAGTCAGCACATCTTTTTCATGGCTGGCATAGCCTTTTACGGTCGCCACCAAATTGGGAATAAGATCAGCGCGGCGCTGATATTCATTTTGGACATCTGCCCAGCGGGCTTTGGCGTTTTCTTCGGCGGCGGGTATCTGGTTAATACCACAGCTTGAAAGAGAAACGATGGCGACCGGAGCAAGCAAAAAAGGAGAAGATCGGCGTAACAAAGACATAAAAAATCTCCGGTTAGTGATGGATGCAATATATTTTGTTATTGAACAAATGAAATCCAGACCATGTTTCATATTTACTATATCAGAAAAAAATATTTAATATCACGGCCTTTTTTATATTCAAAAATCACGGTTTTGGACTATTTAGCGGCTTTTGAGACCCGTATTTTATTTTGGGAATCCGCTCTTTTAAAGATAGGATAAATCTCCAGAATCGCAAAAGGAAGATTATGTCAATACTCACTGATTTTAAGAATTTTATCAGCAAAGGCAATGTGCTCGGTTTAGGTATCGCGGTCATTATGGGCGATGCTTTTAACAAAATCATCAGTTCTGTAACGGGTGATTTGTTGATGCCGATCATTGGTGCTGTCTTTGGCGGTGTTGATTTCTCTGGATTTTTTATCCGATTGGGCGCTGTCCCCGCCGGTTATACCGGATCATTAACCAGCTATAATGATCTGAAAAAAGCCGGAGTACAGCTCTTTGGCTATGGACAATTTTTGACGGTTGTTGTCAATTTCGTCATCGTTGCCTTCATTTTGTTCATGATCATGAAGATAGCCGCTAAATTACAAAAAGAGCTGGATAAAACCGAAGCTAAAAAAGAAGAAAAAATTGCCGAAGCCGCGCCTACGCCGGAAGACATTGTCTTACTGCGTGAAATCCGCGACGAATTACGCGGTAAAAAATAAATCTATCAATAATTTTAAAAAAGAAGGTATCTTTTCGAGATGCCTTCTTTTTTTATAACGATAAGATAATGCCCGACTAGAAGTTAAAATTCGTAAAGATACCTAATTCTTTGTAAGAGGCACTTCTCATACCACCAAGCGATCCATTGGTTGTGTTGATGTAGATAGGCACGCTGCCCGTGTAACCGTGATTGGTGACATTTTCCTGTTTATAAACAAGGCCAACATCAATATTGTTAATGGGCTGCCAATCAATACCCGCATTGAAATAGTGATCTTTGAAATGAGAATCGCTTTTCATATAAGGTTGCGCCCAGTCATACCGCCCGAATAGCGAGACTTTATCAAAAATACGAACTGATCCCCATCCAGCAGCCCCTTGACCGGCATCTTTTTTATAAAGATCACTGGAGGATGCACAGGCGTTCAAATTACAATCCAAGGCTGAACTGGTGAAATCCTTGGCATAAAAATATTCTGCACCGAAACGGAAGCGGCCATGCACATAAGCGATAATCGCATTATAACGTTGTGCGGCATTATAAACATATTCGCCCATCTGGCCGCGCTCTTGACCTTGATGCCCGATATGAGCCCCACCACCGACCGTAAATCCGGCATAATTGACATTAATACGGCCTTCAAAATCAGGATTTTTAGAACGGAAGGGCGAGCGATAACCCGATCCGTCCACAACGGCCATATTATATTCGACCAAGCCGTTCCATAATTTACCCATGGCAAAAATACCCCAATCGGCCGAAGTCGCGAAATTCGCTCTTTCTGAAGTGGTATTTTCAACCCAGCGATAACCATAGAGATTTTCGACAAAAGGTAACCATGGAAGGTCAGCGGCACCGAAACGCACGGAAAAAGCGTCAGATTGCTTCCCTTCTAAATAAGCATGTTTAATGTAAATGGCTTCGCCCACACCAGAAATATAAGAGGCATCTGTTGTTAAACGGGCAGCCCAGTTGTCATTAAATTTATGGTCAACCATCAAATAAAAGCGTTTCAGATCAAAGCCGATGGAATCTCCAATTGGCCGATTTTTCGTATCATAGCCAATATTGCCAGCAGGCGTATTGATCGAGGTTGCTGCTGAATTTCGGGCAGGCATCCATGCCGCTGCTTTCCCGTCAGAGCGATAGGTTGCCCAACTGGCATTAGAATACATTCTCATCCCGATATGGGTTTTCGCAAACCAATCACCAAATTTGAGATTTTTATTCAGTCTTTGCGAAAGCGATTTATCGACCTGTTTATCGACGGCTTTATTGACTTGATCTGGAATAGAATCAATCGCTGCTGCCAATTTTAACTGGGCATCTGACGGGGCTGCTTTTTGGTCGGTGGCGGTTGTTGTGGCAACAGATGAGCTGCCTGCCGGTGTTTGCGCCTGTGCTAATGCGGTTGTTTCTGTTGTCTTGGCATTATTCTGGGCATCTAGCTTCATTGCCAAAGCTTTTATTTCAGCATGAAGCTGCCGGATTTCTTCAGCCTGTCTTGCGATTTCAGCTTGTGTCGAAAAATGACCTGATTTTAATTTTTTAGAAGATGAAGATATAGCGGCATGGGCAGGAGAAGCCATCACAGGAATAGGCGCTAAAATGCTTAAAGCGGGTATGAGCGCGCTATTTCTTTTTAAGGATTGAAAAAAAGGCTGCATTAAAGGCTCCTGCACATTCTTTTCCGGCAGGACAGTTCATAAATGGCAGTTATGACAGTTTTTCTATCAATTTGATGACAGTTTGGAGACAGTTTTGTGATAGAAATATGACAGAATATCTTCGTTTCCAGCGTAAAAAGGCGGAGATGTTTTTTAAAAAATTTATAAAAAACAGATTTCTGTCATTTTTGTGCAATATGCCATGATTACAGCTCGAAGGCATAAAACACCTTACTATTCGGCATTATAAAGAAAGAAGCGCTGTTATGGTCAAGAAAATAGCTGTCTTATTAGGTTCTGTTAGCCTTTTAGGCAGCGCGGCCTATGCAACAACCATTTCGGGTGCGGGTGCAACATTTCCGGCGCCGGTTTATGGAAAATGGGCTAATTCATACCGCAATCAGACGGGCGTTGTTATCAATTATCAGCCTATCGGTTCCGGTGGCGGTATTAAGCAAATTAAAGCCTCTACCGTTGATTTCGGAGCCTCTGACAAGCCTTTGAAAACTGAAGAGCTTTCAAAAGATGGTCTTTATCAGTTCCCGACTGTGATGGGCGGCATTGTTCCTATCATTAACTTGCCGGGTTTGCGGTCAGGTCGCTTGCATTTAACGGGCAGCATTCTTGCCGATATTTATCTTGGTAAAATCACCCGTTGGAATGACCCACGGATTGCTTCTATCAAC
>NZ_JAIWON010000007.1 GCF_020216885.1 Zymomonas sp.
GAAATATGGACATTGGCACCGATCTGGGCGCATGAACCAACGGTCGCCCATGTATCAACCATGGTATTTTCACCGACATAAGCGCCGATATTTACAAAGCTCGGCATCAAGACGGCACCTTTTGAGATAAAGGCACCCCGACGAACTACCGCACCGGGGACAGCGCGGAAGCCAGCCTGTTTAAACTGATCTTCGCTCCAATTAGCGTATTTCAGCGGAACTTTGTCATAACCACCATTCATTGGGGCATTACCCGTCAAACGGAAGGATAAAAGAACCGCTTTTTTCAGCCACTGATTGACAACCCATTCACCATTGTCACCCAATTCAGCAACGCGGCGTTTGCCAGAATCCAATAAGGATAAAGCCTCTTCAACGGCTTCAGCAACTTCACCTTTTGTGGCTGGCGTAATATTGGCACGGTCTTCAAAGGCTTGATCAATAATCTTGATAAGATCAGACATCCCGATTTCTTTCTTTATAGTAACAAGTTGAATTTACGCTGTTATCTCTTTTAACCAAGAACCGACATCATAAATTTCGTAATCTATTTTTTCATGGCCTTCCGTAATATGGCCGTCTTGTCCTTTCAATCCATGATTGACCCAAACAGTAGTCATCCCCTGATCTTTCGCAGGTAGCAGGTTACAGGCCATATCATCGACAAAAAGCGATTTTTCACCATCGGCCTCAAATTCTTCCAACATACGCTGATAACAAGAAGGATCAGGCTTTGGGCGATATTGTGAAGAATGGATGTCGAACACCCCTTCAAAGACACCGGACAATCCGCGGCGCTCTAAGACCTGTTCAGCATAAGGTCGATCACCATTTGTGAAAATCCATTTGCGTCCCGGCAAATTTTCAATAGATCGTCTCAATGTCAGGTCGGGGGATAAGCTGTCCATTTCGATATTGTGGACATAGGCCAGATATTCATACGGGTCGATATTGTGATACCGATACAAACCGACCAAAGAAGCCCCATATTTCAAATAATAATCCTGCTGTAATTTTTGGGATTTTTCCAGAGGTAGGTTTAATTTCACCGAAATATAATAGGCCATACGCTTATCAATATGAGTAAAAAGATCAGCGTCTGGTGGATAGAGCGTATTATCGAGGTCAAAGATCCAGTTTTCGATATGCTGCAAACTAGAAGTCATATAGGCGCCTTGTCATTGAGACAATTGAGGGGTCATCATCCCCTTCTATACCCGTTTTATTACAAAAAAGAAAACTGGACACAAATTAAAGCGAATAAAAGACAAGGCTTTATTCAATCAAATAATCAGACGGTAAAGCTTTCACCGCAACCGCACATACCGGTCGCATTAGGATTTTTAAATTGGAAAGCAGCCTGAAAATCATCTTCGACCCAATCCATTTCCGAACCGATCAAATAAAGCAGTGAAGCATTATCAATAAATAGCACCGCATCATCAATCACAATCCGTTCATCGAGCGGGTCGGCTTTATCGGTATATTCCAAAGAATAGGCCAACCCCGAACAGCCTTTTTTGGGGGTAGATAATTTGACACCAACCGTGCCTTGGGGCGCTTCCGACAATAATTTTTTGATACGCATTTTAGCATTCGGGGTCAGGGTAATAACAGAAGCAGTCTTCGCCATTTCATATTCCTTTCAGGGCTATTTAGAGCTTTTTCAAACTACAACAGTCCTAATTCAAGTTTGGCTTCATCGCTGATGCGATCCATGCCCCAAGGCGGATCCCACACCAATTCAACTTCGACGGCACCGACCCCTTTTATTTGTCCGACGCGCAGTTCAATTTCAGCAGGCATAGACCCTGCTACCGGACAATTCGGCGTTGTCAGGGTCATTTTGATAACGACATGATTGTCATCACCAATTTCAATGTCGTAAACCAACCCCAGATCATAAATATTAACCGGAATTTCCGGATCATAGATATCTCTCAAAGTTTCGATAATCTCAGCTTTCAGCTTTTCCTTATCCGGCTTTTCAGCTGTGAAGCCTTCGAGATAATCCTGTTTCCGAGGGACTGAGGCCGAAGACTCGCCAGAACTTTCACCCGAAGGCGTTTCCAAGGGGGCTTCCGATGTTTCTGTGATATTACTCATAAGAAAATACTCACTACTCTTGAAAGTCCGGCTGCCAAACGTTCAATATCTTGCTCTTCATTATAAAGACCAAAACTGGCTCTTGCGGTCGCAGGCACATTCAAATGCGCCATCAGAGGTTGAGCGCAATGGTGACCGGCGCGGATAGCGACACCCTCTTCATCCAAGATAGTGCCGATATCGTGAGGATGAATACCGTCCATAGAAAAACTTAAGATTGCTGCGCTGTCATCTGCACCGAAAAGACGCAATCCCTTGATGTCTTTTAAGCGTTTTCTTGCCATTTTAGTTAAAGCGGCCTCGTGACAGGCAACTTTTTCCATGCCGATATTTTCTAGATATTCAATGGCCGCTGCCAACCCCAAAGTCCCGACAATATGCGGCGTTCCTGCTTCAAAGCGTGCAGGCGGATCAAGATAGGTCGTTTTTTCAAAAGTGACCTGATCGATCATCGCACCGCCGCCTTGCCAAGGTGCCATCGAGTCCAAAATATCGGATTTAGCCCATAAAACCCCGATACCCGTTGGCGCATAGAGCTTGTGGCCTGAAAAAACGAAAAAATCGCATCCTAATTCAGAAACATTGATAGGCAAATGAGGGGCTGACTGGCACCCATCAATCAATAATTTTGCCCCGACACTATCCGCAATTTTTCGGGCTTTCGAAACATCCAGAACTGACCCTAGCACATTAGATATATGAGCCAATGAAAGCAGTTTATGTTCCGGCCTGATCATTCGAGCAGCGGCATCCAGATCTATCCGGCCTTCTTCATCCAATGGAATGACATCAATGGCAAAACCCATCCGATCACGCAACAGCTGCCAAGGCACGATATTACTATGATGTTCCAATTGACTGATAAGGATTCGGTCGCCTTGATTTAAATGGGTAGCACCCCAGATCTGGGCAACCAAATTGATCGCTTCTGTTGCACCACGAACAAAAACAATCTCATTGGCGCTTTTAGCGCCGATAAAGCGTGCAACCGTTTCTCGTGCTTTTTCTTTTTCTTTCGTCATATCTGCCGAACGACTATAAACGCCACGATGCACCGTCGCATAATCGACCGCATAGGCTTTATAAACCGCGTCTATAACCGCTTTCGGTTTTTGTGCCGTGGCAGCACTATCAAGATAAGACCAGTTTTCAGGAATAGCTGGAAAATCGGAGCGATAATTGAAATCTGCTACTCTGTTACTTTCTGCTGACGGGCTCATTCTTTTTCTCCTGCCCAATGTTCTGTATCATGCAGCCATGTCGAATATAGCAGACTATCTGGAGTCGAAATAAAGGCTTCCATTACAAAAGATTGAATCAACAAATCTTTAGCTTCTTCAGGGTCAATGCCTCGGGATTCCAGATAGAAAAGTGCCTGCGGATCAAGCTCACCTACAGCCGCCCCATGCGCGCATTTGACATCATCGGCATAGATTTCGAGCTCCGGCTTCATATTAACCGTTGCATTACGGGATAATAGCAGGCCTTTCAAAGACTGCTCCCCGTCGCTTTTTTGTGCAGAAGCCGCAACCTCTGTGCGCACAGCCAAGCTGACCGTTGATTCATCATCAGCCAAAGCTCTTAACTTCTGACGGCTGCGACATCCTTCGGCAACATGGCGAGTGATAATCATAATATCATGGCGCTGTTTTTCTCTTGCCAGAAAAGCGCCGCCACTCATCAATTCAGCACCGGAAGCGGTTAAATCAAAACGCTGATCTATCCGGCTATCCGCGCCCTTATTTCCGATCCAGTCGGTCAACAAATGGGCGTTCTCGCCCAAACGCCCTTCTTCAATCAGAGAGGTAAAGCCGCTTTCGCAAGATAAACGCGATAAGCGTTGTAATTGAGCATTTTCACCAAGATCGAAATAGGAAAAGCGGTTCCCCCAGCCCCGCCCTGCATAAGTCTCGACCAAAGTTGCCGAGACATTTTTTGCCAGACGAACGGAAGAAGGAAGATGGTAAGCACCGCCACTGCCTAAATATAAAATCTCAATGGGCTGAGTGCAGTCTTCTTCAATTTCAAGCGTCCAGCCCCTTTCACCATTGGTCATTTGTCCCAAAGGATTTTGGCTTTTGGCCGATACATTTCCGATTTTAACGGGCCCTGGATGGCTAGCTTCCGGCTGATAGACTCCGTCAACAAACAGCAATTTAGGATTCGTCAGACCAGACCAGAAAGAAGACGGATTGGGCGAGGGAAACTGACCATGCTCTTCGCCTGCCAATATTTCCAAGGCATTCAACCGCGACCAATGCCATTCTTCGTCATGTGGAGAAGGTAATGTCAAAGCTGCTTTTGTCTTATGGCTGTCTTCGACAGTCGTCATGCTACCAACTCCCCATAACCTTCGCGTTCCAGTTCCAAAGCCAGTTCAGCCCCACCGGAGCGCACGATCTGACCTTTGACCAAAACATGGACGAAGTCCGGTTTCACATGATCCAACAAACGCTGGTAATGGGTAATTAACAGCACGGAACGATCTGGCCGCCGCATCACGCGATTAATGCTTTCGCTGACAATCCGCAGGGCATCAATATCAAGACCAGAATCGGTTTCATCCAGAATAGCCAGCTTTGGTTGAAGAACGGCCATCTGCATCATTTCGTTGCGTTTCTTTTCACCGCCCGAAAAACCGACATTAACAGGACGCTTCAACATTTCGGGATTGATACCTAATGCTTTGGCTTCCTTGCTGGCAATTTTAATAAATTCTCCGGCGGATAGCTCTTCTTCACCCCGTGTTTTCCGCTGGGCATTAGCTGCCGCTCTCAAAAAATGAAGATTAGAAACACCAGCAATTTCTACCGGATATTGAAAGCCCAAAAACAGACCGGCAGCCGCGCGCTCATGCGGTTCCATCGCTAGCAAATCTTTTCCCATAAAACGGGCGGAGCCATCCGTTACCGTATAGCCAGGCTTACCGGAAAGAACATAGGAAAGGGTGGATTTCCCTGCCCCGTTAGGCCCCATAATAGCATGGATTTCGCCGGCACCTATTTCCAGATTCAAGCCTTTCAGAATCTGTTTGTTATCGACTTCAGCGCGAAGATTACGAATTTCCAACATCTTACTCATTGCATTATCTCCTGTTAGCCAACCGCACCTTCAAGGCTGATTCCCAATAACTTTTGGGCTTCGATTGCAAATTCCATCGGCAATTTTTGTAAAACATCGCGGGCAAAACCATTGACGATCAAAGCCACGGCTTCATCTTCATTTAACCCGCGCTGTCTGGCATAGAAAAGTTCGTCATCAGAAATCTTCGAGGTCGTCGCTTCATGCTCGACTTTGGCAGAAGGATTTCTTACCTCGATATAGGGGACGGTATGCGCCCCGCATTTATCGCCAATCAAAAGAGAGTCACATCGCGTAAAGTTACGAACATTTTCGGCAGCACCGCCGACCTTCACTAAACCGCGATAGGTATTGTCGGAATGACCGGCCGAGATACCCTTTGAAATGATGGTAGAACGGCTATTCTTGCCGATATGGATCATCTTGGTGCCGGTATCTGCCTGTTGGTAGTTATTGGTCAGCGCAACGGAGTAGAATTCCCCGACCGATTCTTCCCCTTTAAGAATACAGGACGGATATTTCCAAGTAATTGCCGAACCTGTTTCAACCTGTGTCCAGCTTACTTTTGATCTCGCGCCATCACATAACGCCCGCTTGGTCACAAAGTTATAGATACCGCCTTTGCCATTTTCATCACCGGGATACCAATTCTGCACCGTCGAATAACGGACTTCGGCTTCCTCATGGACAAAAATCTCGACTACAGCCGCATGAAGTTGATTCTCATCCCGTTGAGGTGCCGTGCATCCTTCGAGATAAGAAACATAAGCGCCTTTATCAGCGACAATCAAAGTCCGCTCAAATTGTCCGGTATTGGCAGCATTGATACGGAAATAAGTTGATAATTCCATCGGGCAGCGAACGCCTTCTGGTATATAAACAAAGGTGCCATCCGAAAAAACAGCACTGTTCAAAGCTGAAAAATAGTTATCCCTGACCGGCACGACCCGCCCAAGATAGCGTTTTACCAATTCGGGATATGTCTTGATCGCTTCGGAAATAGACAGAAAGATAACACCCACTTCCTGTAGTTTTTCTCGAAAAGTTGTTGCCACTGAAACAGAATCAAAGACAGCATCAACCGCCACTTCACGCGCGCCGCTAACACCGGCTAAAACTTTTTGTTCTTCAATCGGAATGCCTAATTTTTCATAGGTTTTTCGAATTTCAGGATCAATTTCATCCAGAGATTCAATCTTGGGCTTCGCCTTGGGGGCGGCATAATAATAAGCATCCTGATAATCTATTTCAGGCAGCTTCAATTTTGCCCAATGAGGCATTTCCATTTCAAGCCAGCGTTTATAGGCTTCCAATCGCCATTCCAGCATCCATTCCGGCTCGCCTTTTTTGGCCGAAATGAAACGGACGATATCCTCGTTTAATCCTTTTGGAGCGAATTCCTGATCAACCGCAGAAGAAAAGCCCCATTCATAACGATCATTGCGGGCTAACGCTTCCAATGCAGCTTCGTTTTTTGTCTCACTCATTATGATGCTCCCGCAAGACTTTTAAGACTAATACTTTCAAGGGCATTTTTGACGGTGCGGTTTACCTCTGGCCAACGAGGCCGCATTCCACATTCAGCAGAAAATTTGCAAAGGCTTTCTTTGTTATCACAGGATGACATAGCGATAGGCCCTTCTATGGCTTCGACAACATCAGCAAGGGTAATTTCCTCCGCCGGACGTGCCAATGTGAATCCCCCCCCCATACCGCGCAACGACGTCAGTAGCTGTGCAGCAGCTAAGCGCCCCATCAATTTTTGCACAGTAGGTAAAGGGAGACCTGTTTTTTCCGCCATAGTTAGTGTCGTTAAACATTTCGCACCTGCGCCATGGTGAACAACCTGACGCAGCACGATAACGGCATAATCTGTCAGATTAGAAAGACGCATATAATCAAAAATCCTGAATAAAAAATAATCTTTTTTCAATTTTTTTAAAAAAAATAGTATTTTTTAACAATAATAAACCGAATCAAAAACAAGACTAAATTTGTCTGATTAAGCATGAAGATAGTTGTGATCATCGTCAAGGTCAGCTGATTTGATTACAGCGATCGAAAAAACATATTTAACGTTGAAACAAGCCTTTATGGATCGAGGCTAGAAAGTGGCAAAGCAAAAACAGCCACAAAAAATATAAAAAATAGTTTATCGTTGATAAAATCGGCAGTTTTACTCTATTGGAAAATACCAAAAAATAAAAAATAAAGACTTTTTAAACAAAAAAATTAAAGGAAATTTATATTTTTAATTTTTTATTATAAAAAATAAGAAAAATATAAGACAATCAACTAAGTTACGCTATTTTCTACTTTGACCAAAAAGCTGTAAAAATTTTTATAAATTCTGATACAAAATCAGTCGCTTTTGTTCTAAAATAAAGAAAAGACTATTAAATATCGAGGATAGCCTTTAACGCGCGCCATTATTATCCGGATTTTATCAAAGAGCTATTATGACTGCAGCACCTGAACTTCGCCCGAAATCTTGGATCGACAGCATTGCGCCTTACATACCGGGGTCATCAAAGACGCTGGATGGCCGTCCGGCTGTCAAACTGTCGTCTAACGAAAATCCCTTGGGAACTAGCCTGAAGGCAAAAGAAGCCTATCGGGAAGCCGTAGACTCTCTTTCGCTGTATCCTGATAGTGGGGCAACCGCCCTGCGTGAGGCTATCGGCGCTTGCTATAATCTTGATCCAGCTCGGATTATTCATGGCACCGGATCGGATGAAATCCTGCATTTGGCTGCCGGAGCCTATGCTGGACAAGATGACGAGGTTTTATACCCGCGCTATAGTTTTTCAGTTTATCCGCTGGCTGCCAGACGCGTAGGCGCGACGCCGGTAGAAGCACCGGACGATGACTATCGTTGTTCTGTTGAGGCCTTGTTAAAGGCTGTCACGCCACGAACGCGGGTTGTCTTTATTGCCAATCCGAATAACCCGACGGGAACATGGATTACCCGTGCCGAAGTCGAAAAACTGCATAATGGCCTTCCCCGCAATTGCTTATTGGTTATTGATCAGGCCTATGCTGAATATCTTGATCCTGAATGTGATGATGGCGCGTTAGCACTCGCCAAAAACACAAAAAATGTGCTGGTGACGCGGACATTTTCTAAAATTTACGGATTGGCCGCTGAAAGAATTGGCTGGGCTTATGCTTGCCCTGAAATCATTGATGCCCTTAATCGGATACGGGCACCCTTCAATGTCACGATTGCAGGACAAAAGGCAGCGGTTGCCGCCTTGGAAGATCAGGCATTTATCCAGAACAGCTTCAAACATAACAAAAAATGGCGTGGCTGGTTTGAAAACCAGATGGCGCTTTTAAGTAATGCTGGCATCCGTGTGATCCCGTCCTCTGCCAATTTTACTTTACTGTTATTTGAAGGCAGCCTGACTGCCGAAACAGCCTATAAAGTCTTGATGGATCACGGCTATACCACCCGATGGTTGCCGGGACAGCGCCTTCCTCATGCGTTACGTATCACTATCGGTAGTGAAAAACATATGCAGGATGTCGCCGGTATTTTAACTTCCTTGGTTAGGCAGGCGCTCTAAGTGACCGTCTTTAAGCATATTGCCATTATCGGATTAGGACTGATCGGTTCCTCTGCGGCACGGGCAACAAAAGCCTATTGTCCTGATGTAACGATCAGTCTCTATGACAAAAGCGAATTTGTCCGCGACAGAGCCAGAGCGCTCAATCTCGGCGATAATGTTACCGATGATATTCAAGATGCGGTTCGTGAGGCGGATCTGGTACTCTTATGCGTGCCAGTCAGGGCAATGGGTGCCGTCGCGGCAGAGATGGCACCGGCACTAAAAAAAGACGTTATTATCTGCGATACAGGTTCAGTAAAAGTCAGCGTTATAAGAACGCTGCAAGAAAATTTACCCCATCACATTATTGTTCCCAGCCATCCTTTGGCGGGAACTGAAAATAACGGCCCCGATGCCGGTTTTGCCGAATTATTCCAAGACCATCCTATTATTTTGACCCCCGATGCCCATACACCGGCACAGGCTATCGCCTATATCGCCGATTACTGGGAAGAACTCGGCGGGCGCATCAATCTGATGTCGGCTGAACATCACGATCATGTTTTGGCGCTCACCAGTCATTTGCCTCATGTCATTGCATACCAGCTTATCGGGATGGTATCGGGTTATGAGAAAAAAAGCCGGACACCGATTATGCGATATTCGGCAGGAAGCTTTCGGGATGCAACGCGGGTAGCGGCTTCGGAACCCCGTATCTGGCAAGATATTATGCTAGAAAATGCTGCAGCCCTTCTGCCAGTGCTGGATCATTTTATCGCAGATCTCAAAAAATTGCGGACAGCCATTGCCTCGCAAGATGGGGATTATCTTCTTGAGCATTTCAAGGAATCGCAGAAAGCACGTTTAGCCCTAAAAACAGACCACGATATTCACCCTTAAAATTTTCTGATATTGTTCAGCCGTCAGATATTTTTCTGACGGCTTTTTACTGATTAAAGCGATTGATCGCCGCATGGACAAGCGCCTCGGCTTCCTTCCGTGGCAATCCGGCTGGTATCACCTCACCAGCTTGGAAATGCACAATACCTGCTTTTTTATTGAGACCACCGCCCCAGAGCAAACCACTATCAAGTGCAATCGGCACAACAGGTAGATTCAGCATTTTATAGAGACCATAAAATCCGGCACGGATAGGCGGCGCGTCACCATGCGTTACTCGGGTGCCTTCAGGAAAAAGCAGTAGTGACCGCCTCTGCTCTTTAGCATCCCCCGCAGCCCGTAACATCCGTCTCAAGGCGACA
>NZ_JAIWON010000008.1 GCF_020216885.1 Zymomonas sp.
GCCGACCGCGACCGATCAACTGGGATAGAACCATGCGCTTTTAACAAGCGACCAAAAAGCGGCAAATCAACCAGTTCTTTTTTTAAGATAATGGCCGGATGCCCTAAAAAGCGCACCAACTCCAAGGTTTCAAACATGGATTCATGTTTAGCTACCACCAAATAAACGCAATCTTCCGAAGAAATAGTTTCCGGCTTATCGCCTAGCCATTCACTATGGACACCGATGATATGACGCGCCAAAAAGCTATGCAGTCGCGCCCAACGATTAGCCTGCCGCCACATGGCGGATTGTTTCCCCAGTAACAGAGGAAAAGCCATAAAAATCATCAGAACAGTCAGGCTATAAAATATGATCAGAAATAGCGCGGCGCGTAACTTGGCTATCATATATTCAATTCCAAATTCAGAACAGATAAAGCCATTCTCAAACGGCATAAATTTCAAAAGTCAGTAAAATATTCTCTTCCCAAAAGCCAGCCAAGATCATTTCTGATGGAAATAACGCCAGATAGAGGCCGGAGCCGAACGATAAGGAATCGAATTAAAACCAATGGCAACACTGGAACGCCGCCATAGATATTTGCAATATTCGATAATCCAGACTCGCCAACCAGCATGACTGGGAATGGCATCTTCAACGACTTTGATATCTTTCCCAATCATCAAAGACAGCTCGAAGCGCGCTCTTGCCATATGCCAATCTGTCGTAATCAGACGAACTGAATGATAGTGATTAAGCGTTATCCATTCAGCCGTTTCTTGGGCGTTAGAACTGGTATCAACAGCTTGGGTGCCTAGATCAACACAACATTCTATCAAATGGGAAGGAATATCATAAAGGGCGGCCAATTCTTCGGCTTTGACTTGGCGGTTAACGCCTGAAACCAGCATTTTTTTAGCTTGGTGACGCTCCAACATCATCAGGCCACGGTCAATCCGGCCAGCGCCGCCAGTCAGAACGACGATACCATCTGTTACCTGTTTATTCGTCGGATGCGCATGGAAAGAATAGAAAAGCCAAAATCCTCCTAACCAAAGCATAAAAAGACAGATCAAAAAACGGAGAGATCCAATAAGAATAGCTTTGGCGTTCATAAAGGGAACCAAAAGGAAAATCCGCGTCTTGTCATCTTTTTTCAACCATCCGCAAAACGATTATATGAGCTGTCATAACCCCTATTATAACCGTGATAATAGGCAAAAAAGCGATAAAAAGCAGCGGCAAAAAATTTATACTATCCGAATGGAAAATAGGGGTAGGTAAACTCGCCAGTAAACGCCTAGATAAAACCGCGATTAAAATCGAAATAGCACAGCCGATAACGCTTCCTTTGAAAACATCAAATCCGGTTTTATAACAGAATAAGCCCGCTATCCGCTTCTGCTCTGCGCCTAGTAAAGACAGTAAAATAATCTTGTCATGACAGCCATTCACAGCAGACCGCACCGCCAATGCAATGATAGCAATTGTAGCAAAAAATAAAGAGAGAATAACGCTCCAAAGTAAGCTGCTTAAAAGAGATAGAAAAGACAACAACGTCGCCCCACTGGAACCATGGTCGTCCAGAGAAGCAGAGGGGGCAGCATGATGAATTTCTGCCGCGATCGCCTGTTTATCGCCATGTGGCAAAATCGTAAAATCAATCAAAGCAGGCAAAGTGATTTCAGAATCCGCATGATCGCCCAACCAGGGTTCAACCAGCTTTTCTAATTCCTGTTGAGATAAAGCATGCACAGATTTTACCGATGACAGGCTTTGTAATAGGTGCAAGGCCGCTTCTTTTTGCCTATCTCTGTTCGATGGATCAGCTTCGACAATCTGAACTGTTAAACGGTCGGCTAGCTGATCGTGCAGGGAAATAGCTCTTTGATGAATAGATAGCACAAAAAGCAAGGCCAAGGTCAAAAGCGCCATCATCAAAGCCACAAGCCATGAAAGCATACGGGAAAGAGGCGCTTTCCCCAAAAGATGTTGATCCTGAAAGAATATCAGCTTTTTCATTTCAAGGGAGACCATTGGTCGAGAAGCGCCACAGATTCAAGATTTCCCTTTGTTCCTAAACGGATATGTTTGGCATGCGGCACCCTATCCAACAAATGCAGGTCATGGGTTGCCATGATAACCGTCATCCCTCTTTTGCTAAGAGCAGACAGCAAATGTAGAATAGAGGCTGCCAACCCATCATCAATATTACCGGTCGGCTCATCTGCGACCAAAATTTCAGGACGACGAATAAGCGCGCGGGCAATCGCTATTCTCTGCTGCTCACCACCGGATAGCGTTTCTGGAAAATGAAAGGCTTTATCAGGCAGATCAATCTGAACCAAAATCCGGCCAACTGTAGAATGGATAAAATTTTCTTTTCGTCTATCCAAACGCAAAGGCAGCGCAATATTATCAAAAACATTCAGTTCAGGAACAAGACGAAAATCCTGAAAAACAATACCGATGCGCTGTCTCAAACTCGGGATATAGCGTTCGGGTAAAGTCATTACATCTTCACCGAATATCCGCATACTACCGCGATAAGGCCGCAAAGCCATATAAATCATCTTCAACAGGGATGTTTTACCAGCACCAGACGCACCCGTCACAAAATAGAATTGTCCCTGCTCAAATGTCAGATTGAGATCGGATAAAATATCAGTCCCTGCATTATAAGCAAAATGGACATGATCGAACTGAACGATAGCGCTCAAAAAGGCCTCTTTTTTAAAAACAAAGTAAACTATCCCACAAGACAAAATTAAAAAATGCCTTTATATCAGTAAAGCACCTTATTATTGAGCATGTTTTGGAAAAAGCGGTTCTTATTCCGAACAGCCGGATACTTGCTCCGGTCAGCAAGGCGTGCTTTACCGGATTAAGTGGCATAAATACTCCTCATACAAGCGTAGAAGAGCCATGATTTTAACCTGTCCAGCCTGCCATACCGATTACGAAGTTCAAGATGGCATGATTACGGCGAATGGTCGTCGTGTTCGTTGTGCCAGTTGCGGTCATAGCTGGATCGCCTACCCTGACAGTCGTGACGAAACAGAAGCCCCTGTTCCTGAATCCTCCGATCAAGGGGAGACCGTTTCGACCTCTTCAGAAGAAGCGCTTCAAGAAGAAAACACGCCCAAGGACAAGCCAACCTCGTCTTTATCACAACAGTCTTCTTCCGATAGTAAAGAAGAAAGCGAGGCATTGACTGAACCGAACAGCGCGGAATCGATAAAATCGGATAGCTATTCAGAAAAAGCAGTTTCAGAGAAAAAAGAAGAAAGCAGCATCGCATCGGTGCCTTTTCTGGCGGCATTATCGGCTCAAGAAAAATCGACTTCTTTTGATCAAGAAAACGAAAATAAAGAAGAAAGCTTTTCCTCCCAAAAGCCAGAATCCAACGATTTCTCAGCTTTCAGCTACAAACTTTCTTCCAACACGCAAGATTATGATTTTTCCAATGATCAGGATGACGATCTAACTCGGAATTATGATTTCCGTAATCATCGGGCATCGCTACCCGCCAACCCGACAAAACCTTGGATGAAAAGCTGGGTATTAGGCACAGCCGCTGCACTTATTGTTTTGCTGATTGCAGCAAGCACTTATTATTTTGTTCACAGAAAGCCTTCTAATGCCGCTTTTGCCTCGACAAAAACCGCTGAGAACAGCCTAACGATTGAGCATGTCACCAATGAAAGACATCGCACCAATAGCAATAACGAGCTTCTTTCTATTTCAGGACAAATCGTTAACCACGACAATAAAACCCTGAAGGTGCCAGATATCCGCATCGATCTTTTGGATGATAAAGGACAGTCCGTTTTTAACTGGATCGCCCCTGCCCCAATTGCTAGTTTGAAACCGGATGAAGTCGCTCAATTCGACAGCGCCACTTTCAACATCCCCCCCAATGCCAAGAATATCAGCATCGATTTTTTATCAGCCCCCGGCAAATAGCCCCGTAATCAGGACGATATGACATGATTTTAATCTTGGAAATTATCTATTTTATGCTCAATATCTTGTGGTGGGTTATTCTCATTCAGGCCGTATGCTCGTGGCTGATCGCTTTTAACGTTATCAATTCCGATAACGAGTTTGTCCGTAAAGTCGTCTATACCCTCGATCAGCTAACGGAACCGCTTTATCGTCCTATCAGAAAAATATTACCGGATTTCGGGGCAATAGACCTTTCTCCGGCAGTCGTGCTGATGGTGATTCTAATCGTCAATCAGTTTATTATCCCTCAAATGGTCAGCCATATTTATATGATGCCTTTCCACGGTTTTACCAATGGTGACGTGTAAGAAGATATATTGCGCCATTATGATATAAAATTTTCAAAAACAACTTGAAAACAGAATATCATATGGTAAAATGCTGGATAGATTGTTATCCATTTTAATAAAAAAATTATAACTTTCTCTTTGAATTTCGGTAATGGCAAGCGTATTGACGGCGTTTCTTTTTTATCTGGCTTTTTGAGCTTTCATTTATGATCTCTCTTTTTATATCGACCTGCATCTCGCTCTTTGTCGTTATCGACGTGCCGGGATGCGCCCCTATTTTCGCAAGCCTTACCAAAAACGCGACACCGACAGAACAACGGACTATGGCCATAAGAGCGGTTCTGGTTTCGTCCGGTATTCTAGTCTTTTTTGGTTTTCTAGGGGAAAGCTTTCTTCGCGCTGTCGGCATTGGCTTAGCAGCCTTCCGAATTGCGGGGGGTATTTTGGTCTTGTTGACCGCTATCGAAATGGTCTTTGAAAAGCGCACCCAGAAAAGAGAGGATCGAGCCAGACAGGTCAAAAAAATACCTGAAGAAGCCGAAGATATTTCTGTCTTTCCGATGGCAATTCCAATGATTGCAGGCCCTGGCTCTATTGCAACGATTATGTTGCTGATTTCCAAAACCGAGAATTGGGAACAACGCATCACCGTTTTTGGTGCGTTAGGTGCTATTCAAATTATGATGGTTATTTCTCTTATTCTTGCAGGGCCGATCATGCGCGTATTAGGCCGCCGCGCAGAGGCTATGATAACCCGAGTATTAGGATTGATCTTGGCCGCTTTGGCGATACAATTTATTCTAGATGGCTTAAAAGAATTTTTTCATTTTTAAGATTTATTCACTAAAATCATTTTTTATTGCAAGGCTACTGCTCTTTCCTTGTCTTATAGTTTTAATACGCTTACAAAATAAAGCATGGTGGATCCGTTCCACGATGCAGATTGTCCAAGTTCCGCCATCAGTCATGATGGCGGAATTTCAGTTTTCTGAAAGACATCGGCATTCTTTGAAAAGGCTTTATTCAGGCTAAATATCCATAGCAGCTTCATCAAATTGAGCTGCATTAGCCTGAATAAATGCAAAGCGATGCTCCGGCTGGCGTCCCATCAAACGATCCACCAAATCCGATATTTCCTGCCTATCCTGATAATCTTTCGGTAACGTCACTCTTAAAAGACTGCGGGTCTTGGGATCCATCGTGGTTTCCCGCAATTGTTGGGGATTCATCTCACCCAAACCTTTAAAGCGAGCGACCTCGACCTTTCGGCCTTTAAAAACCGTTTTTTCTAATTCTACCCGATGATTGTCATCCCGAGCATAAAGAGTTTTGGCACCGGCCTTTAAACGATACAAAGGCGGCTGCGCCAAATAGATATGGCCATTCCGAACAATCTCGGTCATTTCACGGAAGAAGAAAGTCATCAACAAGGTTGCGATATGCGCCCCGTCAACATCAGCATCTGACATGATAATAATGCGCTCATAGCGCAAGGCTTGCGGATCACAACGATCACGGACACCACAACCCAAAGCCTGCGTAATGTCGGAAATCTCCTGATTAGCCAAGATTTTGGCATTGGTCGCCGCCGCGACATTCAAAATTTTACCCCGAATAGGTAAAATAGCCTGCGTCTTACGATCACGGGCTTGCTTGGCGGAACCGCCAGCAGAATCTCCTTCAACGATAAATAATTCGCTATTTTCAGCCGTATCCTGACTACAATCGGTTAATTTACCGGGCAGCCGTAACTTACGAGCGGCTGTCACGGTTTTCCGTTTGATATCCCGTTCAGCACGCCGTCTCAGGCGCTCATCCATCCGCTCCATAATAAAGCCGAGCAAGGCACGCCCACGATCCATATCATCCGTCAAGAAATGGTCGAAATGGTCACGAATAGCCTTCTCAACCAATCCTGCCACTTGCGGGTTGGTCAAACGGTCTTTTGTTTGGCTCTGGAATTGTGGTTCCCGAATAAACAGGGACAGAACCATATCCGCCCCAATAATCACATCTTCCGGTGCGATATCCTTGGCCTTTTTCAGGCCAACCAATTCACCAAAGGCTCGCAACCCTCGAACCAAAGCCAAACGTAAACCTTGCTCATGGGTGCCGCCAGCCGGTGTTGGAATGGTATTACAATAATAAAGAGACGAGCCTTCCGACCATAATGGCCAAGCCACTGCCCATTCTACCGAGCCATCTTCATCGGAAAAGCTCTGCCGCCCTGTAAAAAACTCTTTGGTAGCACAGTCTCTTTTCCCGACTTCTTCTTTCAGGTAATCGGCCAAGCCTCCGGGAAAATGGATAACCACCTTTTCCGGCACGTCTTCAGAGGCCAGTTCTGGAGCACAACGCCAAATAATTTCGACACCGGCGAAGAGATAGGCCTTAGAACGCACCATCCGATATAATTTGGCAGGTTTAAAATGGAGATTCTTCCCGAAAATTTCAGTATCAGGAATAAAGGAAACCGAGGTGCCGCGCCGGTTTGGTGCATTGCCAACCTGTTCCAATGCCCCAAGAGGCAGACCACGCGAGAAAGATTGCCGATAAAGCAAACGATTGCGAGCGACCTCAACGGTTGTTTCAGATGACAACGCATTCACAACCGAAATACCGACACCATGCAAACCGCCTGATGTTGCATAGGCCTTATTCGAAAATTTGCCCCCTGAATGAAGCGTGGTCAGGATCACTTCCAACGCTGATTTATCAGGAAATTTTGGATGAGGATCAATCGGAATCCCGCGACCATTATCAGTAATGGTTAAACGATCGCCAGTATCCAGAGTGACTTCAATGCGGGTTGCATGACCCGCCACCGCTTCATCCATGGCATTATCAAGGACTTCGGCGGCCAAATGATGGAAAGCGCGCTCGTCAGTTCCACCGATATACATACCCGGCCGCCGCCGGATCGGCTCCAGCCCTTCTAAAACTTCAATAGAATCCGCGTTATAATTATCAGCGGAAGGCGTTACGGTAGATTTAAAAAGATCGTCTGACATATAAGAAAGCTTTATAGAGTATTTCCATAGGCAGTGAAAGCGTCTCTCAATCAGCTAGCCCCCGTGATATCAGTCGATATCGACAGGGAAGCTATAATGCTGACCACAAAATTCACAATCTATCTGAATAAGCCCATTTTCATCACACATTTCAGCCCGCTGTTCCTTCGGGAAGCGCATGATAATGTTTTTGAAACGTTCTTTATCACAGCGGCACAAAGTCGAAAAAGATTTCGATCCGGTGATATTGATCGGCTTTTCGTCATGGAATAACCGCCAAACGATGTCTTCGCAACTCAAGGCCTGTTCGGTCAATTCTTCCGGTTTAATGGTTTCACCCAAAAGACGAACATGATCCCAGTCAGGATTATCAAGTCCCTGATGGGTCAATCTTGGGGCATTGGTTTCGTTTTTGGGGAGATGCTGTAACAATAACCCGCCAGATATCCATCCACGGCCATTTTCGGGTGGCTTTACAGCGATCCGAATTAAGGTCGGAATTTGATCGGACTGGGTAAAATAATTCTCGACAGCCTTAGATAGAGACTCTCCGGTCAGGGCAACAATACCCTGATAGCGTTCACGGCTAGCCGACTGATCAAAAATAATAGCGAGATAGCCTTCACCCACAAGGTCAGTCAGAGAGGGTTTTTCAGGTAAAGCCGCCTCTTTTTCTGCATTAAATTCAAGATAGCCGCGAATAACATCATTTTTAAAATCGCAAACCAACAAGTCAACCGCGCCCCCTTCGGCACGGATTTGCAGTGTAAGCTGACTATCTTTTTCATCTAACAGACTGCCTAACAGTCCTGTCAGGGTCAAAGCCTCTGCCAAGAAAGAAGCCAGAGATTGCGGATAGTTATGATTAGAAAGAATTTTGTCCAAAACACTATTCAGATGCAGCATTCGGCCTCGGGCATCCAAAGCGGGTAGCGTAAAACTCAAATAGCGATCGAGATTTTCAGAAGGACTATTCTGGATATTCTCACTCATTTTTACCTCGCATCCTCTGACCCATAAAAAGTAAGCTGACAAAAAGATGCCAGCTTACTTGAAGGGTGATGCCCCTTGCTGGAATAAAGCAAGAGGACATAGTTAATTTCAGGCTATGTTAGGGTATTTTATAATAACCCTAATGACCAAAGCAGAACCGACTTCTGGGCATGGAGCCGGTTTTCAGCTTCATCCCAAACCACCGAACGAGAACCATCAATAACGGCATCAACGACCTCTTCACCGCGATGGGCGGGCAAACAATGCAGGAATAGCGCCTGATCGCCAGCCTTTGCCATCAAGGCTTCATTAACCTGATAAGGCTGCATAGCCGCCATTTTTGCTTCCGCATGCGCCTGCCCCATAGAAATCCATGTATCGGTTACGACGACATCAGCACCTTTGACCGCTTCATCGGGATCATCGGTAATAACTACATCGCAGCCCGCTTTACGCGCTGCTTCGATAAATTTCGGATCAGGTTCATAACCATGAGGACAAGCGGCGATAACAGAAAAGCCCATAAGGCCACTGGCTTCAATGATGGAATATAGCACATTGTTACCATCACCCAGCCAAGCCCAACATGTGCCTTCCACTTTACCCTTATGCTCGATCACCGTCAGCATATCCGCCATAATCTGGCAAGGATGGGATAAATCCGTCAAACCATTGATAACCGGAACCGAAGCATAACGCGCCAGTTCCTCGATTTTCGCATGGTCATCAGTGCGGATCATGATCGCATCAATAAAGCGGGATAACACACGAGCCGTGTCGGCAATGGTTTCACCACGACCGATTTGGGTCGATCCGGATTCCATAACGATGGTACTGCCCCCAAGCTGTCGCATTCCGACATCAAAAGATACTCTTGTCCGGGTTGAGTTTTTCTCAAAAATCATTCCAAGAATAGAATCTTTTAACGGCGCATCGGCATCAACCCGTCCTTTTGGCCAGCCTTTTCGTGCCTGTTTACGAGCCAAAGCATCCGCCAGCATGGCTTTCACAGCATCCGCACCAGCATCAGCAAAATTCAGAAAATGACGACGTTTTATTGAATGGGGCACAGTAACCACCTTTATTCTATGGCCGAAAAATCAAGCCGCTTGAGCTGGAACATAGCTTTTCAAGCCAGATTCCAGTTTTTCCATGAATTCATCGATATGCTTTTCTTCGATGACCAAAGGCGGCAATATACGGATAACATTATCTGCCGCAGCCACCGTTAGAAGGCCATGATTATCACGCAAATGCGCAACCACATCACGAGATGGAACCGATAATTTCAAACCACGGATCAAGCCACGACCACGGGCTTCTAAGCAAAGCTCGGGGTATTTTTTAGCGATTGCGTCCAGCTTTTCAGCCAGAATATTACCCATTTTCTGGACATGGTCGAAAAAGCCATCTTCCAGAATGATATCAAGGATGGACTGACCGGCTGCCATTGCCAGTGGATTGCCACCATAAGTTGAACCATGCGTGCCGAAGACCATACCTTTTGCAGCATGTTCGGTTGCAAGACAGGCGCCTAATGGGAAACCACCACCGATACCTTTGGCAACGGCCATAATATCCGGCTTGATGCCATATTGTTCATGGGCAAAGAAAGTGCCAGAGCGGCCATAACCGCACTGAACTTCATCCAGAACCAACATCAATCCTTTTTCGTCACAAATGCGACGCAGGCCTTTCATGAATTCATCCGTTGCA
>NZ_JAIWON010000009.1 GCF_020216885.1 Zymomonas sp.
GGACGGATCCCCCCTTCACCCTGAATAGGTTCAACAAGGAAACCAGCTGTCTGATCATCGACTGCCGCTTCGGCTGCCGCCAGATCATTGAATTCTACAACTTGGAATCCGGGCAATAACGGTTTGAAACCATCAACCATTTTTGGCTGATTAGTTGCCGAAATCGTACCCATTGTCCGACCATGGAAGGCATTGGAGAAGGTAATCAGTTTAAACCGTTCCGGATTGCCATTAGCGTAATGAAAACGACGTGCCGTTTTAATCGCACATTCAATGGCTTCTGCACCGGAATTGGTGAAGAAGACGGTATCGGCAAAACAATGGCTTAATAAACGTTTGGCAAAGGCTTCACCCTGCGGCGAACCATACATGTTTGAAACATGCATCAAGGTTGCAGCCTGTTCTTGAATGGCCTTGACCAAATGCGGATGACCATGCCCCAGAATATTAACAGCAATACCTGAAGCAAAATCCAAATAGCGTTCACCCTGCTCACCGAAGAGATAGCAGCCTTCGCCTCGAACCGGACGGACGGCACAACGAGGATAGACAGGCATTAACGGCGTTATGGCCATAGTTATTCTCCCTATCAACTAGGCCGGGCGCTGGCATAAGGCCGCGTCAGGCATAGAAAATCTAACCAAGAAAAAAGGCAGCCAATTGGCTGCCAATAGTCAAAATTTATACGCACAGGATTTCCAAGGTGCAACCCGTATCACCTAACTTTTTTCAGAAATCCTGCCTTCGTTTTAATACGGGGAAAATCATCTTTTCCCCGTATCCCATCCTTTTCATCCTGTTATCGGAATTATGAACGATTCTGTGGGAAAGGAATTGTCGGCGTTGGCCGGCGATCACGACGTGGCAACTGCGCCTGATAGGCGACAGAACAATGTTCGAGACAATAAGGGAATCCCGGATTGACCGGCTTGCCACAAAAATGGAAATCAGGTTCCCCCGGATGCCCCATAGGCCAACGGCAAATTCGGTCAGTCAAATCCAAAAGCGAAGTTTTGTCCGCAATTTCAGGTGACGGTTTGGCCGGAACAAGGCGGCGCGGCGGTGCCGGTGGAATGGGCGCTGTTTGTTCACCCGGAACCTGACGCTGGAATCCACCAGGACCGATAGAACGGATAACGGGTGCCGGTTCAGGTTTTTTCTCGGCCACAGGGGGCGGAGCCACAGCTTCTACAGCTTTCACGCTTTTAACAGTTTCTTTTTTATGAAGCTCTTTACGCGCTTCGTTGACAACCGGCGCGACCGTCGGATTTTTGCTTACCGAAGGCGTTGCCTCTTCTTTTTCTTTATGCCCATGATCGGCAGCTTCAGCATGATCGCTGTTTTTCACAGGAGACGGGCGCGCCTGTAACCCCAAACGATGGGCTTTCCCGATCACAGCATTACGGCTGACATCGCCTAGCTTTTCTGCAATCTGGCTAGCGGTATCGCCGGCTTCCCATAGCTTTTTAAGCTGCTCAATTCGTTCTTCGGTCCAGGCCATTTAACTCCTCACGATCTCTTAATCCATCAACCCGACAAGCCGGTTATTTCCACGTTATCCCGCTTAAGGGAATGTAAATTCTTTCTGACTCCAGACGATTCCAAGCAGGAACCCACTTGCAGCTAAAGCCAACAAGCTTTAGCGAACAGATATGGTCAAACTGTCTTCTGCTAGTCAACGCCCTTTTGGTAAAGCCATAATAGCCTCTATCAATTGGGAAGGTCTTTATGCCCTTTATGTGAAGGAGGTAAGACGCTTCTTCAAGGTTCAGATGCAGACAATCTGGGCTCCCGTTGTTTCGACTTTGTTATTTCTGGTCATTTTTACCGTTGCATTGGGAGGCGGGCATAAAACGTTGGGTTGGGACTTTGCTGCATTTGTTGCCCCCGGCCTTATTGCCATGGGCATGATGCAAAACGCTTTTGCTAATGCCAGTTTCTCACTTTTAGTGGGTAAAATGCAAGGGACTATTTTAGATTATCTGATTCCGCCTATCGGTACCAAAGAAATTATTACCGCTTTAACCGGTGCCGCGATGACACGGGCGTTTCTAGTTGGTTTCTTTTTATGGGTAGCCATGGCCTTTTGGCCAAACGTCCATTACATCCCTAATCATCCGCTTGCCGTCTTGTTATTCGGCTTTTTCGGGGCGATGATGCTGGCGTTAATCGGACTGCTTACATCCATATGGGCGGATAAATACGACCACGCGGCCTCGGTTTCCAATTTCGTTATTCAGCCGCTAGCCCTTCTTTCTGGCACTTTTTATTCTGTTCACAGCCTGCATGGCTTGTTCTATTGCTTCAGCACATGGAACCCGTTCTTCCATGTCATTTCTGGCTTCCGTTATGGTTTTTTAGGGGTAGCCGATGCCAATATTTTTGAAAGCGCTGCGATTGTGATCGCCATTGACGTTATTCTTGGCAGTATCGCCTATCTTCTGATCGCGCGGGGCTGGAAGCTCAAATCCTGATATTACCCAATATCTAAGGTCACCTAATAATAAAAAGCGGGTTCTTTCGAACCCGCTTTTTTAAAAGGATTATAACCTTACGCTATAGGGTCAAGATTCATCCAGCGTTTCACTGGCTTCCTTCCCTTTTTTGGGCTTTTTACTCACAGAAGGCGCACCTGGGACAATTTCAAAGCTTGGCTCATTCTCTTTCAGGTGAACCTTGACCTCGCCCCCATCAACCAACTTTCCAAAGAGCAATTCTTCTGCCAAAGGCTGTTTGATCTTTTCTTGGATCAAGCGTCCCATAGGACGGGCGCCATAGAGACGATCATAGCCTTTTTTGCCCAACCATTCTCGGGCTTCATCATCAAAGGCAATGTCGACTTTGCGATCAGCCAACTGGATTTCAAGTTCAAGAATAAACTTGTCCACCACCCGCTGGATCATTTCTGGCGATAGATAACCAAAGGGAACCACCGCATCCAAACGGTTGCGAAATTCCGGCGAGAACATCGTTTTAATAGCCTCGAAATCCTCCCCTTCTCGTGTCAGATCACCAAAACCGATCGTCTCGCGAGCCATGTCAGAAGCACCGGCATTGCTGGTCATGATCAAAATGACATTCCGAAAATCGACCGTTTTTCCATGCGGGTCGGTCAGTTTACCGTTATCCATCACCTGCAACAAAATATTGAACAGATCAGGATGTGCCTTTTCAATTTCGTCCAGCAACAAGACAGAATGCGGATTTTGCTCGATTGCATCGGTCAACAGACCACCCTGATCATATCCGACATAGCCCGGAGGCGCACCGATCAAGCGGCTAACCGAATGACGTTCCATATATTCGGACATATCAAAGCGTTTCAGCGGGATACCCAGCAAGGAAGCCAACTGACGAGCAACTTCGGTTTTACCAACCCCCGTCGGGCCCGAAAACAGATAGCTACCAATCGGTTTATGCATTTCCCGCAAACCGGCACGGCTTAATTTGATCGCTGAAGCCAAGGTCTTGATGGCTTTATCCTGACCAAAAACAACCCGCTTCAAATCGGTTTCAAGATTAGCCAAAATCTGGCTATCATCATTCGAGACCGTTTTTGGCGGAATCCGCGCCATCGTTGCGACGACAGCTTCCACATCCTTGGCCGAAATAATCTTCCGTCTCTTGGATGGCGGCAACAGCATTTGCGCTGCGCCCACTTCATCAATCACGTCAATAGCCTTATCCGGCAGCTTGCGGTCATTGATATAACGGGCGGACAATTCCACCGCTGCACGAATGGCATCCGAGGTGTAACGCACACTATGATGCTCTTCGAAAGAAGGCCGCAAGCCGTTCAGAATTTTGACGGCATCTTCGACAGTCGGTTCAACAACATCAATTTTCTGGAAGCGACGTAATAAAGCGCGATCCTTTTCAAAGTGATTGCGAAATTCTTTATAAGTGGTCGAACCAATGCAACGGATAGTCCCACTGGACAAAGCCGGTTTCAAAAGATTCGAGGCATCCATTGCCCCACCCGAAGTGGCGCCAGCGCCTATAATCGTATGGATTTCATCGATAAACAAAACAGCTTTCGGCTGTTTTTGCAGTTCGGTTACGACTGCTTTCAGTCTTTCTTCAAAATCCCCACGATAACGGGTTCCAGCTAGCAATGCCCCCATATCCAAAGAATAGATAACGGTATCCTTTAGGACTTCCGGCACCTGATCTTCGATGATTTTACGGGCAAGACCTTCTGCAATCGCGGTCTTACCAACCCCCGGATCACCCACATAAAGCGGGTTATTCTTGGAACGGCGGCATAATATCTGAATGGTACGATCAACCTCGGCCGAACGACCGATCAAAGGATCAATACGTCCGACTTCGGCCTTTTCATTCAGATTGACCGTGAATTGCTTCAAGGCGCTTTCGTTCTTTTTAGAAACCTCTGATGGCCGCTGCTGGGTCTTTTCTTCTTCGGCCTGATTATCCGCTGCGACCCCGCCCTTTCCAACACCGTGGCTTAAAAAGCTGACAGCATCCAACCGGCTCATATCCTGCTGTTGCAGGAAATAGACAGCATAGCTCTCTCTCTCGGAAAAAAGGGCGACCAAGACATTGGCACCCGTCACTTCATCCCGACCAGAAGACTGGACATGCAAAATAGCCCGCTGAATCACGCGCTGGAAACCGCTTGTAGGAGAAGGATCACTGTTGCCTTCTATCTTCAAAGCATCCAGTTCGGTATCGAGATACGTTGTAAGAGAACGCTTCAATTCTGCGAGATCGACACCGCAACCCGCCATCACTTGCGAAGCATGTTCATCGTCAATCAAGGCGAGCAGCAAATGCTCAAGCATGGCATATTCATGATGACGACGGCTGGCAATAGCCAAGGCATTGTGAAGTGTTTGCTCAAGGGCTTTGGCAAAAGATGGCATATTCCCACTCCCTATTCCTGATGCATCGGATAAAATCAGATGCCTAAATAAGCTCGTCTTATCGAGTATATTGGTATGGCATGATTATTTATCAATACAATGAATTATCAATAATCGAAAAATAAACAGTTACAATTTTTAGAATTTGAAAGGCTATCGATCTGGCTTTTTATTGCCGCCTGTATGTCGGTTTCAGCCATCAAATACTCCTCGGATGAAAGCAAGATAGAGCCAGAACAGCCCGCAGGAGAAAACACAGCCCCAAGCCCATCGCGTTCGCCATATGTTTTCAGGGGCGATATGATTCCACGGAAAAGGAGGGTTCACGTTCCGCTATCAGGAGTCAATAGATGTCTTGGTAAGAGGAGGAAAAGATATCACCAGATTCATGGCTTGCTGACCTAGCGCGAGTATCAGCAGAAATAGAGATAATTTAAACCAGAAATCACAAAAGAAAGAACAAGCCTTATTTTAAAATAAAATTATCGTCATAAAATAATAAAAAAATTCTATTTCAAGGAATGTATCTGAATAAATAGGAATATATCTTCTTAAAATTGGAAGAATATATTTATTATGAGGCAATAAAATGAAATATAAATAAGCCCTATTAGCATTATTCTATGAAAGCATAATGACTCTAATAATAGGAAGGATAGTGATTTATTTTAAGGGAGGTTTTGATTGGATGCCCCGTGTGGATTCGAACCACAATTGACGGAGTCAGAGTCCGTAGTCTTACCTTTAGACGACGGGGCAACTTTCGTGCTGCGAACTAATGGTATCTAGCGAGGCTGTCAAGCCTATTTTACAAAATACTTCTATTTTTTATTCCCATTCACTTTATGCCGACCAAGGATAATTAGACCGCTCATGCTTGCCGCAAGCCCCCCGTATCTATACTATCCCTTGTAACAAATCGGTAATTTTGCCGTTTAATCTACCATTAGGACAGGACGATCATGGCCCCACCTCTATTCAGGGCCGTTCCGACTTTTAGACAACGGTCGGGCGGCCGTTATCTGACCGATTCCAGTTTAGTGGCCGACCCCCAAAATACGTTTAACCTGACTCGTCCCCGCGTTTATGGTGCGCTTGATCTTGGCACCAATAATTGTCGTCTGTTGATTGCCCGTGCTGAAAAGCATGATTTCATGGTCGTTGACGCTTTTTCCAGAATAGTTCGTCTTGGGGAAGGTCTAGCGGCCAGCCATCGGCTTTCTGATGCCGCTATTGATCGTGCTTTGGCTGCACTTAGTGTTTGCGCTGAAAAATTAAGAAAACGGAATGTTTTCTTGGCACGTTCGGTTGCGACAGAAGCCTGCCGCCGCGCCTTGAATGGTCGCAACTTTGTGCAGCGGGTTTACAAAGAAACAGGTTTATTGCTGGAAATCATCTCGGCAGAACAAGAAGCCCAGTTAGCGGTTCTTGGCTGCCATATGCTTTTAACAGAGAAAGACGTCCCTTCCCTGATTTTCGATATTGGCGGTGGTTCGACAGAGCTCATTCTTACCATGAGCGACCATAATGGCCCCAAAGTGCTCGATTGGGTTTCCGTGCCATGGGGGGTTGTTTCCTTGACTGAAAGTCTGGGATACCGCGGGAATAGTCTAGCAGATAGGAAGCAGGCCTATCAGGCGATGAAGGAACAGGTCAAAAAACTGTTTCTTTCTTTTTCTGATCGCCTCAAAAAACAAAGGCTTACCCCGCTAAGCTTGCTGGGGACAAGCGGTACAGTCGCCACATTAGGCAGTATTTATCTGGAATTACCGCGTTACGATCGCCGCATGGTAGATGGATTGATCGCCCCAACGGCGGCATTACGCCAGATCAGTAAACAGCTTTCCTTAATGTCGATTAAAGAAAGGGCAAAAATCACCTGCATCGGGGAAGATCGGGCAGATTTAATTGTTGCTGGCTGCGCGATTTTAGATGCCATTGTTGAAATATGGCCAATAAATGCGGTTCATATCGCTGATAGGGGTATCCGCGAAGGTATATTGCGTGACCTGATTGCCCGTTATGGCTATTGCAGCAGACCCTTTAACCGAGAAAGATTTCTATGAAAACGCCGGGACATCAAAGAGTAAAAACAGCCAGAAGGCGAACTGCCGCTTCGACCCGCTGGCTAGAGCGCCAATTAAACGATCCTTATGTTCAAAAAGCACAGGCCGAAGGCTATCGCTCGCGCGCGGCGTTTAAATTGATAGAATTGGATGAACGCTTTTCTTTGCTCAAAAATGCCAGACGTATCATTGATCTGGGGATTGCTCCCGGTGGCTGGAGTCAGGTAGCTAGAAAAAAAGCACCTCAAGCTAAAGTCGTTGGTATTGATCTTTTGGAAGCCGCGCCCATTGAAGGCGTAACTATTTTCCAAAATGACTTTACTGACCCAGAAGCCCAGAAAAAACTTATCGAAGCCTTGGGTGGTGCAGCCGATCTTGTTTTATCCGATATGGCTGCAAATACTATCGGTCATGCTCAAACTGATCATTTAAGAACGATGGCCTTGGTTGAAGAAGCTGCTGTTTTTGCCAGCGAAACCCTTCGAGAAGGCGGCTCATTTGTTGCCAAAGTTTTGGCAGGTGGTGCGGATAAAGACTTGGTCGCTTTGTTGAAGCGCCTTTTTGGTCAGGTAAAACATGCCAAGCCCCCTGCCAGCCGCAAGGAATCTTCGGAATGGTATGTTATTGCCCAGAATTTTCGTGGCGAAGCTTATCAAGGATAAGTTAACATTTGGAATTTTTAGGCAAAAAAATCGATTTCTGTAATAAATTTTATTGAAAATAATCTAGAGTCCCGTAATATCTACTCTAATATCTTGTGAGAAAAATTACTCTTTACGCCCTAATAAAATAACAATCTATATATTCGGCCTGCCTATCAAGTAAATCTGTCTCCAAAAAGAGCGCTTTTGATAGAGCAGGCATATCAGGAACCGCCTGTCATGCTTACCAAAAATAAAGCTGTCAAACATGGCAGGCGTTATTTTCCACGACAGAAAACGGTTCTTCTCTACCGATTGCGGCACCGCCTCAAAAATTACTTTATTCAGCTTGGAATTTTAAAAAATCACGCATCCAATATCAGATATTGTAAATTCAATATAAAGTTTCAGACGATTTTAACGTTATCTTTAATGTTCACTTTTATCTCGGTGAACAATTATTCCTTGTTGAAGATTTTAATAAATTACTTCCACAAAAGTAATCTTATTATAATTGTGCTGGCGGTAAGTTTTTGCAGTATGCTACTCTTTGGGCACCATTGCCGGAAACATAAGAATAAGACCAGTTTACCTCCAAATCCGACCAATTTGTTCCGATTTTTAGCTCAACTCGTTTTTGTTATTTTTATAACCATTCCGGTTTGCCTTTATACCAATGCCGATCGGAACAGTATTTTCAATGATATTGTCTTTCCTTTTATCCCGACGATCATTTTTGGTTTTTTCTGCATTTACCGCCTAAAAATAAGCTCTTTCATTGTCTTTTTTACCAGCCAGTTCATCTATTTTTTAAACTTATTTCATTTTATCCCACCAAAATTTTCGGCTTTTTTAGAAGATATCGAATTTTTCTTTTGCAACGCCATTTTGCTTTATCTGTTCGAAGCCTACCATCTTTCATCATGGTTCTCTTCACAGAAAAAGGACAATACGGAATCTCCGCCACTTCCTTTGCTCGCGATAGAAAAAGAAATCGAGCAACAGGCTAGTTGCTATGACTCAACCACCGGTTTGGCAAACCGGCGGCAATTTTTTGTTGACCTTCAAGCGGTCAATTCGCCTTATAGAGACGATAGCATTCCTTTCTCGATTGGGATTATTGATATCGACGGTTTTAAAAGGATCAATGAAATCTATGGCCACGATGTCGGAGATTTTATCCTTGATAAGATCGGTCACAGATTATATCTGGCGCTCCGGCATAAAGCGCTGGTTTACCGGATTGGTAATGATGAATTTGGCTTTATTTTGCCGGGCGACAAGGAAAACACAATCCTCAATCAAGAGATTGCCTCTATTCTTGACGCGATTTCTCATCCGATTTCGGCGCGAAATAATCAAATCGTTATCAGTTGTTCAGCAGGCTGCGCGCGTTCCTATTTTGGCACAGCTAACAGTACACAACAAATATTCGAACATGCCGATTATGCGCTCTATTATGCAAAAGAACAGGGCGGACAAGGCCAAATTGTGGTCTTTGATGTCAATCATGAATTAAAATTAAAAGAACTAGCCCTTATTGAACGGGCTTTGGAAAAAGCAGATTTTGATAAAGAATTCTTTATTCAATTTCAGCCGATTATTGATTCCCGTAATGGTGGAATTATCACCTTCGAGAGTCTGGCACGTTGGGATAGCCCCGGCTTAGGTAGGATTGCGCCTGATAAATTTATTCAAGTGGCAGAGCAAACAGGTGCGATCATTCGCCTAACCCCTATTTTGTTTAAAAAGGCATTAAACGAAGCTAAAAAATGGCCTCATTCGATCAAACTTTCCTTTAATTTGTCTGCACATGACATTTCTCATGAAAAACAAATCAATCTTCTGCTCGATATTTTAAAACAGTCGAATATCGACCCAGAACGAATAGAATTCGAATTAACCGAAACAGCGGTCATGCATAATTTTGCAGCCGCCTTTGATAACGTCAAAAAACTTCAGGCGGTCGGTGCCAGTATTGCCTTGGATGATTTTGGAACCGGATATTCCAGTCTATCCCACCTCCAAAATTTCCCTTTAAATAAAATCAAAATCGACCGCAGTTTTGTGACTAATCTCGAATATAACAATCGGAATTATAAGATCATTAAATCGATCATCATCCTTTGCCGAGAGATCGGTTTGGATTGCGTAGCCGAAGGCGTGGAAGATAAAGAAAAGGTTGATCTTCTCGCTCATCTCGGTGTCTATCTTATTCAAGGGTATTATTACTCTTCACCCCTTTCGGCGGAATCAGCGCAAGTTTACATTAGAAACCGCCCCAGAGTATAAAGCCTTTTCTTAAAAAGACGCATGAGCAAGCGCATAGACACTTAAGGCATCCAGAATTTCACCTGCCCAAAAACCATAAAAGCGATGTTCTGCCGGTTGCGGTGAATAGCTTCCC
>NZ_JAIWON010000010.1 GCF_020216885.1 Zymomonas sp.
GCCATATCGCCGTCAGATATCTGAAAGTCTTGCAGCATGGCATAAAGGCGCTCGACAATTTTTTCTGTCTTAGCTTTCTCATAACCGGCTTGCCCGCACCATAAAGCACCTTTCAAAGCCAGCGCTGTCTGATCGGGATTATCCCCCTTCACTTCAGGTGCCTGACTGGAAAGAAATAATGCAGGTAAGGATCGCGCCTCTGGATTACTATCTAGCCAATTAGTTAGCCAATCCATAAACGAACTGGCGATATCTCTTGCTAAAGCCGTTGCTTTTTGAGCCGAATTTCCGTCCGCTTTTGCGATAACAGAAGCCGAAGTCATTCTAGCCCAGTAATCGGCAACATTATGAAAAGCGCGATATTGGAAGCCGCCCCAGCCCCAGTTGGGATCGGGGCCTCCAAAAATAAAATTATAAGGCGCACCATATTGTTCAGCATCCCATTGGGCAAAGATATAGCAAGGCGTAAAAGGCCCCGTTAAGGCAGCCTGATTTTGTGTCGTATAATGTTTTTGAGAATCCTGCATCAATTGTAGCATGTTACAGGCCTCATCATGCCGATTTAACAGCATCCACGGCACTGGATTTTGATAACCGATATAGGCAGGCCCTTGCCATAAACCACCACCCCCAGAAGGAGAGCGTCCCGATCCGATGGTCGCATGCTGGAAAGGCAGAAACCCAGGGGAATAGGGTTGTCTTATCGTCGTCGCCTTTTCAATCGAGGCATTGCCGATCTGAATAGTCACAGAATCCGCACAGCTAGAGAAAACACGCGCGGAAATAATTTTCGCCTGATCTGCTATTTTGGCGGGCATTTTATTATAAGCTGCTATCAGATAAAGCGTCTGCGGCGTTTTTACATCACTGGCTATCTGGAACTGGACTGTTTTTATCGGTGCAGTGCTATCCGGTTTATCTGGAAATGGGGCTTTATTGGTCTGATATCCAGCAAGAGCAAAATTTGCCCAAGGAAAACTCTGTAAAGTGGCATCGGCATTGACAGGCAAAGTTACCTGCCAATGCCATCCCGAATTATCGACCACAACCAATATAATATGACTGCTGTCTGTTATATAGGACAAGGTCAAAGCCTCTGCCCCATTCCATGTTTGATTGGAAGCAGCCGTAGCAAAGCCCACACCTGCAGAACTATCAGATAAGACATAGTGACGAGCGATCACGGCTCGCCCCTCTGCTGTTGTCAGGCGTTCAGTGGTGGCAGTTGCCGTACCATAAACAAAATCGGTATTACCCGGCACCCATTCGGCAACATCGGTATAATCCATAAATTGTCGCAAAGGCAGGCTATAGCTTTTGACAGTCGCGTCGGGACAGAAATTATATTTATATTGCCGTTTCTGATCGTCCGACAAAATAACAGCCAGATTGGTTGATCGAGAGACCGCCGCTTCAACCGTTACATTTAAATCAGGTGTAATCCCCAAATTTAAAGCATCATTTTGAAAAACCCACCCCAGACGATGGCTATCTTCGGGCAGATCAAAATAAGCGACCCCGCTCGTTTTATCCCGTCCATAGCGGCAGTAATCGGTTGGTGGAGTATAAGAAATACTTCCGTCAGCATAGGCGTAAAAATAGGTCAAAGGCCAACTATCATAAGTGCCGATAGTAGAACGCTTGAAAAAACAGGTCTCTGATGAAGTCAGAACACAGGCCTCTTGCCATAAAGCTAGCATCGCCTGATAACAGCTTTCCCATTTAGCGCTATTGTCTGTATCAATCGCCTGCATCAAATAGAACAGATCAATAAACCAATGAATGGCATCTCCCGCCATTACCTGTTCATCCGGCATCAAATGCCGCCACATTGGCCAACCTTCAAACTGGCCGGCATAGGAAATGCTATCTTCCTGATAGAGAGAATAATTAACCTGATATTGACCATTCAGGGCAGTATCTTTCATCTGCAAACAGCCTGCTGGAATAGCGGTCTGGGGCTGTGCCTCCGATGTAAAAACAGCATCCGCCGCATGTCCACTTTGCCAGCGGAAAATATAGCCGTCACGATCAACAAAATAATCTATGTCGAAAAATTGCCCTTTGGATAAATCGGCATAGACATTCTGCCAGCTTAGTTCACCCTGAAAAACATTGTAAACATTGGCAAGGCTAACGGGAAGTTGCGCCTTCCCGTCCTTAAAAGTGACAGCTTCGCCGACATTCCCGTCATAGGCATGACCATTGGGATTAGACGGGCCTTTGACGTTAAAGCCCTGCCCCGCATTTACCACCCAATGATGATACCATAACCCGTTTGCGGGCGGCGTTTTACCGGCAAAGAAGTAATTCAACGCGGCATCTGCCAATTTTCGGGCATTGTTGAGGGCTTTTATATCCCCCGAAGCGAGATAATAGCGGGCATATCCACGCGCTAACAAAGCCTGACTTTCGCTGGTCGAAGTATCATTAGGCAGATAGCCTGCCCGCCCATCTTCCACATGCATGTTATTGCGAACCAGCCCATCACCAGAAAGCAGATAGATATCGGGATGGTCAGGGATAAAAGCTGCCGGAGAAGCTGTCATTATCTTAAGCCTGTGCTGGGGTGAGCTGTGCTTTCAAAGCGTCAATTTCAGCCTGCTGCCGAATAATTTCACGCCGTTGCCATGCCGCTTCGATCGCCTGACATTCGCTATAACGCAAACCATAGGCTTCACCGGCTGGCACCAAGACATCACGATAGACCGGCTTGCCATTTTTACCGATATTACCGGTTTTTTCACGGCGGGTATGGGCTTCCCAATGGTCATGACAAATCATGCCCAGACTTTCGGCATCCAAGCCCGCATTTTTATAGGCATCTTCGACTTCTTGAGCGATCAGACCGAAATGCCAACGCGCCTTATCAAAGCCTTTGGTCTCAACGGCTTTTCTGAATTTAAACTGCCGCCATGACAGATTACCCCAGACATCGAGAACCTCATCAGGGACAGAAGCAATATCCATCTTCTGGCGGGCATCCGAGGTGTTAATTGCCCCATTCGAGGCATAGATTTCAGCCCATTTACGGTTAGGCTGTCCCAAGGTAATCACACCATCCGAAGCCGGATTGAGATTACCAGTCAGTTCACCCCCCGTCGTTAAAACAGGGGCAGCACCTCGGACAGCATTGATTTTTGATACCAGACCGATACCATCAATATTGGACAGGTCTTTATTGGCTGGTTCATATCCAAGACCACCCGTAATCTGGCCATAGGACAGAGTAACTTTCTGCTGGAAAACCGATCCATTAAAATTACTGAAATCAACGTTTATCGGCTCATAGCCGAGGCCTTTGGTAATCTGACCGTAAGAAATCGCCACTTTCTGCTGAAAGGTGGCCGCGTTAAAATTGCTTAAATCAACGCTGACCGGTTCATGCCCCAAAGCGGCAATGACGGAATCATAATTGGTCGTCAGATTTTTAATATAGCCGATTTTGGCTTTATAGGTTGCATAGCCATTGGCAACCGGACGGGAAATTTCAATCAAATCATCTTCGGTAACCGATCCTGCATCGGTCATTTCCGAAATCGTTAAAGTAGACATGGCATCACTCCATAGAATTATTAGAATAGTTTTTGATAAATTGGGCTAAATTTCCGGCAGCACCCAAAGCCTTATTCATGGCTGCAACCGGCAATTCGGCAATACGGGTGCCGTCGGGCAAGGCGGCCCCGCCCCCTTGCAGATGGGATTCATCATAAATTTGAACGCCAGAAAGGCGCGTCCGAATTTTGCCGCCATAGGAAATGGTCAAATCATAAAGACCATCCGCAACATAAAATTCGAAATATCCGAGACTATCCGTCCGCAAAGGCTGGGAAATAGCGGTCGTTCCATCATCAGAAAAAAGGGAAGCCAGACTACCGTCTGTTTTATAGACGAAAATCAAGGCACCCATGACCGGCTTCCCGTCAAGCGCACTCGCCACGCTGTCAAAATATTTACGCATGAAATTACCTCGTAAAAATACAATGGACTTCAACCGAACCGGCAAAGCCATTCTGATCGGTAACATCGTCACGCAAATAGGCTGATGCGGCATGGTGATGAGGCACGCCATCGGCTCGAAAAGTCGTTGTTGCCGAAAAAGGAGAAAGAGCCATCACGCTATCGGCTCTATCGCTACTCACCAAAGACCAGCGATGTTGATAAGGCGGAACACCGCCCGAAACCCGAACCGTCACAGCAGAAGAAATCACAGGATTATGACGGGAATAGCTTTCTATCAAAGCGTCAGAAACCGAGACATCCAGCTTGTGGCAAAAGACCTCATGCAAGCTTTCATCCTGCCCACGGATACGAATAGATCCGACAGAATGAAGTAAACCATCTGCGCCCTTGATTGAAACAGCTCTTATCTCGCGGGAAAAATTATCCTGATCTTTAAGACTGATAGTCATACATAGACCAACCAGATATCCCCCGGCTGACTTGTCGGGTCAGCCGCTTGACTATTGGTCACATAAATCCGGCCACCGGAAAAAGAACCATCGGCAAAATAAGGAAAAACCCCCTGACCTTTACGGCGCAAAACGCCATCAATAGTGTCACCACTATTCGCCAAAGCCCCAATAGCCTGACGAAAACTCGCCATATCAGCCGAGCTCAAAGCCGTATCCATAGCCTGATTGATGGCAGACCGCATTTCGGCCATTATCTCGCGCAAAGCATTGTTAAGATTGCCCGGTGGACAGCCTTCAGCAATACTGATCCCGCCAATATTGCTGTTACTATCTGCATTTTGCGACCAGTCCGAAAAAGACATAGCGCAGCCCTACCCCTCCTTATAAGAGCATAAAATAAATAAATATTTTAATGATTAAATTTCGATTACATTGGATTTTACTGACAAAAAATCCCGATACCCAAAGTATCTATTGTGATATTCTTATAATAAATCCAACATTTTAAGGATTAATTTAAAAATAATATCCAAAATGGATGTTATTTATTTTTAAAAAGCAATCGTTCAATTGCTTTTCTTTCTGGATCATTCGCCGGAAGATTAACGATATGACTAATCATCCGTTCATGCTCGCTAGGCAGCGGCATATCTGGGTCGCGTATCTGGGTCGCCTCCCCCGTCATAGGATTCAAAGACAGAATCCGCCCATCAGCGCCGAAATGATATTGTGGCTGACTCGCCTTGGCTTCTATATTTGCCTGCTGCTGATTTAATTTTGAAGTAGCCAGATTATTGCTAAAATCTCGTTGCTGTTGTTGGGCGTTTTGTTGATCGATACGACGGTTATGCTCCATTACCGCAGGTAAATAGAGCGGATAGCGGCCATTTGCTAATAATAGAGCATCACCGATTACCCCAGCAATCCGCTTTCCAATTCCACCTGCTGAAAAAAAGTGAGGGGATGGGCTTTGCCCTGCTTGCGGTATAGCAGATGCCGTCTCTGGCATGGGCGCTTCTTCGGCTCCATGCTCATAACCATCGGTAGGAGATGGGGGAGTAATAGACGACTCCATATCGCTGATTGGTTTTTGCCCGATTGGCTCTGACGCAAAAACAGGGCTATCACTAAAGCTATTCATCGCCTTTTTGAGAGCGGAACCATCCTGATTTAATACATCATCTTGATTGATTTTATTTCCGAAAGATATAGCCATTCCAAAAGGCTCCTAAATTTTAAAACCGCTGGAAGCCCAGCCTGACAATCCTGCACCGGCTAAGCTGGCTAATGTTGACCCGACGCCTTGATTTTGGGTTGTGGTGTTATAATTCCCCAATAACGAAGCCATATTGCTCGCCAGCACTGAAGAGGAAGATTGCGGCAAACCGGCAGCCGTCGTCAGATAGTTACCAAGAGTATTGATGCCACTATTACGGGCATCGCCCAGATTGGCAGCATTTTCGGCTGCTTGCTGTTGATAGCCCCGTTCGGTATTGTAATTATTATAAAGAAGGTTGCTGTCTGTCTGTCCCAACTCTTTGGCTAATAATTGCGCTTGGGCAGAACCTCCGGTCAGACCTCTTGTCCCGATCGCGCCATTGACGCTATCCGAAACATCCTGATTGGTATTCTTGATAATATCCGACAAAGCGGAATTAGATGACGGGGAAAGATATTTCCCCGATAAGACAGACTGGTTATAGGTATCAGCCTGATCCATATCACTGTTATTCAGGGTTTTACTGGCAACATTTCCGATATTATTTTGCAACAAACTATTGATATTGCTTACATTATCCTGATTATCGCTATAGGCTTGCTGGATAGCATTGGCACTATTCGTGATATAAGGACGGGCAAACCGGCTCGGTGCCGTTGTTGCCTTGCTTTTCTTGCTCATTCACTTTTCCTTTAACGCTTTTTCATAGGCTACCGTTTTTTCCCGCCACCCTAATTTTGCCAAAGGCCGCCGCCATCCTGTCCGGCCATAGGCTCTGACCGCGATACAGCCGATTTCTTGGGCTGAACGGGCAATGGTTTCAGATAAATCAGACAGCCAAAACTCGAAATCACGACCACCCACCAGATAGATTTCGGCAATGTCCCCTTCACGACTGGCAGCAATGCGGGTCACGGCGGCGGCATAAAGAATATCGCGTTTTTTAATGGCTGAATCCGACTGTAAAACCGCCCATAATTGTAATTGGCCATCTTCCAGTTCAGGCAAGATATCTGCCCAATCCTCATCCGAGCGTTGTAAAGCCGGTTCTAAAAAATCACGGGCAGCAGGCCATCCTGCCCATTCCAAAGGATGGGCAATCATACCAATTTCCATTTTTCGCTTATCCGTTTTAAAAAATAACCAGCTCAAAAGTGGCGCGATTTATTCCCATAAATTTTGCCATTTAGAGCCATCCCACATCATCGCTTTTTGACTGCTTTTGTTGAAGAACCACTGTCCTTCTTGGGGATTATCCGGCGTGCTGTCACTGACAGGAATCGGGCAATGATAACGGCCATCCATCAGACGTGATTGCTGTTCAGCGTTGGCCATCAAATTGTTGACGGCCATTGCCGCCCGCCGCATCCAATCCGCGACAGAGGTTGCGGCAATCGGTAAACGCAGCATCATCGCCCTTCTCCGGCAACAATATCCCAATCAAATCCTTGGATAAAAGACCAAGCCGCACCATCTTCGATGTCTAAATGCAGCGCACAATAACGGTTATTGACCCGCAACGGTATTCGACCGGATAAAGTGATATCGCGAACGACCCGACCAGAGGACGGATCACCTAAACGATGACTGCCTTCGATTGTGAGGCTAGCTTTTTCGGTTAAATCGCCCAATATTCTTGCAGATCGTATCCGGCTGTGATTACCGCCATCGGCGCTAAAAAATCCGGTCTGGAAACAAGCTGGTAAATTCTCGCCATCCAAAATCCCGAAATCATTCGACTGCCCGACAAAAATGAACAAAGGGTCGCCGCCAGAAAAACGGGGATCATCAAGACTATAGGGCATAGAATCTAGCCCGTCAGGATAAAGTCTATTAAGCGCTTCCAAGGTAGTATTAGCGGTAAATCCCGAAAACATACCAATGGCATCAATATCCAGACGGCTCCAACGGTCTATTGCCCAATTATAAATCAAAACCATTGAAGGATTACCGGGCATCAACCAAGCAACCATATGCTGTCTTGGGTCAATAGCTGCCGTCATCTGATCTAAGCTGTCTCTTGGCCAGCTTTCAAAAAAACTCCGGTCAACCCGTTCATTACCAATCGGTGTGACAGAAACGCCGTCTGTCATCATGAAACCCCGATCAGACAGAAAGAAAACCTGATGCCCCGCCTGTGCTATTGACCCCGATGCGATTGCTCCGATATTGGCGCTGATCTCATCAAACTGCCAGATATAGCTATCGCCGGTATAGGTCATACGGACAATGCGGGAGCGCTGGATAATAATTCCATATTCGCCGCCCACAATCCCCATAATATCACCGCCAGTTAGCATTGGTTGATAACCAGCCTGATTAGTCCCGATGACATTACTGTTTTCGTTATTAAAACCCGACCATTGGATCAGATTTTTCTGGGCAGAAGCGCGGCCATAAACCACAAAATCCCGAATAGTCGTCACCATTTCAGCCGTCGGGGCATCCGGTATCTTATCGGCCTTTCCAGTCAGGATATCTATTTTTCGGGTAGCACTGCCGTTAACGGCAATAATGCGATCCCCGAATTGGGTGAAATGCCACCGTCCATAAGCAGGTAAGGCCGTGTCCAAGGATTCCCAATCGCCGGAAACATAGCGGTAAAGACTATCTTTGGTGCCAGCGATCAATAAAGTCGAACCATCTGACCCTAAAAAAGCCGCCGCACCCATAAAAATATCTGGCAACGCCGCCGCAAAAGGCTTGAAGCCTCCGACAGGACGATATCCATGTGTCGTAGCATAGGCATTGCTCAAATGGCGCAGTGATCCACTCATATACGGTGGTTGATCGGGTTCATAAGCCCCGAATAAAAGACGCTGATTTACCATCTGTAAGCCCCCCTCACCGCTTCCGTGATGGGCGAAGCTACAACTAAGGGGCTATCGGCATAACGCTTGCGCAGTCCCGCTTTATTTAACTCGCCCAAGGCTTCATCCAGCGCCGATTTGATGACCGGCAGACGGCTGTCATTCCATCCGAAAAACTCCGCCTGTAATAGCGAACCGAATAAATAGATATCAGGATGGGATGCCAACAGCCAGTTGCTCTGGCGGTTCAAGGACAAAGACGGCAAAGCCGCACGATAAACCAGCGAAAAAGCTGTCTCTTTTTCAAGAAGGGGTGATATCCATAATTGCCCTGCCATCAAGGTGAAAACAGATTTATTATGGTGTTTGGCCTGCTGAAAAACTTCTGGCGACACCTGTAAAAAAACCCGATCGCGACGGCTCCCCACAGGATAAAGCAGGCGCAAGGTCTCGAAATCATCTGGCAAAGCCACAGGGCAACCTGCCGCCACCGTTATTTCAGTTTCCAATTCGGGATTAGTCAATAAGCGTCGAAAACGGGCTTCGGCCAATTGCACGAAATAAGGAATTTCATCAGCCAGATCATCGCGTTCCAACCATAAGGCAATCGCCTTTAACAGGCCATCGTAACGGGTGAGACTGTCCAGATTTTGGGCATCAATAAAAAGAGCCATCGACCATGCTCACATAATAAAATGATTAACGCGCAAATAGCGGTAATCAGGATGATTGAGTAAACGGCGAACGGCAGGCGCGTGATTTTTGTCCCAATATCGGACACCATATTTTACCAGCCATTCCATCAGAACGACGGCTGGAACATGGGCGGCGTGCCACATCGAAGAACGCCGATCGAAATCTTCATTTTGTGCCTGTTTATTGGCTTCTAAAGCCGCAGAGCAATCCTGTTCATAGCGGATATGCCAACTGCCGTGATTATCTTCCGAAGAGGAAAACCAACTTTTAAGCCCCGTCACCGGATTATAGGATAGCAAGCGTTCAGCCATTATCACCTTTCCGAATATCAAAGCCGAATTTCAGAGCCAGCCCATTTTTTTGTTGTAAGGACACAGCCAAGGCAGAAGAAAAAGCCATGGAATATTCCCTTTCCGAATTTTCACGGGAAGATGCCTTGCAAGAAGACATCCTCCCGATCACGAAAATCAGGCAGCGCTTAAATCTGCTAGAACACCGGATGCCGCTTCGTTATGGCAGCGCAAGGCAATTTCAGTATAAAGGGCATCACGGTCAGCCAGCCCTGTTGTTGCCAAAGACCGTTTCTGAATCGGATCCAAGGTCGCAACCGACCAATATTCAGGGTCAATGACCAAAGCGCTGCTATTGTCGCAAAAACGATCAGGTACAAACTGGACTTCGCCGACATCAGAAACATAGATATCTGCACCGGCAATAATGCGCGCTTTCTGATCGCCTGTATCGCGCCGGTTAGAAGCTAAACCCGGAAAGGCTGCCGCCGTCTGTTTCAGTTTCAAAGAGGTAATCACCATATTTGGCTGACCACCACTGACCCAAATATCGCCCAACACTTCTTTTAA
>NZ_JAIWON010000011.1 GCF_020216885.1 Zymomonas sp.
CAAAGCCTCGGTATAAAGCCGCGCTTTTCCTGCGGTCGCCGCAACGGTGGGATACCCACTGCCATTGTCGCCACCGGACATCACCGAATTGGCACCGCCTTCGCCACGATGGGCATTACTGCGCAGCCATGCCAAAGCCCCTGCGGTTTCCCGCGCGACAACCGCCCCATCTCCGGGGATAGCTGCGAAATTACCAGTAAAACGCGCTTCAATATCGCGTTTCAATTCCTGACCGGCACGCGCCAACTGATAGGCATGTTCGTCCCCACGTCCGGCATTATGCACTGCCCGATCAGTCGTCGATGTCCCGACAACTTTGGTCATGATCTGGGTATAATTGCCAACCCGAACCGTAGGTTGACGGCTTTCATTGGCAAGATCAGCGCCTTCGACCTGCTTATTTTGGGCATTTGCACTGGCCAGATTGTCAGTCTGCCATTCAGTATAGGTATTTTTGGCTGTCGTTTGACCGATAGCCGTTACAAAAGGTGTTTCCAGATTGTTACCGCAAAGGCTCTTTATCCCTTGCTTCCTTACATTCCTGCAAGGCTCAGACTATATCATCGCTTTCGCGGACGGCACTCGTGTCAGCATTACTGCCATAGACAAAAAACTGACTGAATCTTTACCCCGAAATTTCCGGCATTTTCAGTAAAAATGAAAAGAATCATACCCGCTTCTTTTTCGAAAATAACGGCATCAGTTTTATCGTTTTTTTGTCGATAGGCTCGGCTGTTAGTCGTTACACCTTCAAGAGATTTTCATCTCAAGCTTGGCTCGGGATTATCCTCGTCTATTACGGTCGGACGTTCCCCGAATTCACCGCCTTTTCATTTAATGCAGTTTTAAAAACTACATTAACGGACCAAGACTCCAGTCGGGCTGATATTATAAATAATATCGGAAAGATCTTCACGAATACCGACACGCGAATAGGTTTGGACGGTATTAGAGGCAACAGACATAATTCAAAATTCCTTGAAAAGTAGATTATTTAAAAAGGGCGTTCATTGCCGCCGCGGCTGACCGGACATCACCGCTTTTGCGAAGCTGCCCCAATGATTCATTCAATTTCCGGCTTTTGGCTGCACCATAAGGCTGGGATGTTCCCGGAACCGCGGTTTTTCTCGATATTTTGGCCGATTTGATAGCCGCCGTCTTACCCTGTTGTAGGGCATCCCATTTTTCGGATTTTCTTCGCCATTCATGGGCTTTTTTCAAAGCCATAATGTCGTTGGAATCAGCCGCGGCTAGAACATGATCGGGATAACCAAGATGGCGACCCGTCTCTTCAAAAGCTGCTAAAATAGCCGGTCTCTGATTGTCATCCGCCCATTCGGGGAAGATTGACATTAAACGCTGATGTTCCCCCTGCGCCCAAGCCTGTCTGGCAGCCAATTCAGCCATTTCATTCTGGCGAGAAATCTGGATAACTTCCTGAACAATTTGGTCACGCTTGGCTGTTAAGTCTTCATAACTTGCCAATTGTGCGGCATAGCTTGCCGGATCACTGACCAATAATTGCGGATCGGGTTTTTTGGGTGTGATCGCTTCGGCATATTTAGCAAGCTGGTCAGCATAATGGTAATGCAAGGCTCGACAATGTTCTTGCCAAGCCGCGCTCATATCCCGATGACCCTGATTATTTTGACCAGTGTCACCCGCCATAGCCGCCGCCCCCATATTTTCCTGATCATCGGATGCCTGATCGGATGGCGGCATATCCGCATTATTTCCAGCCATCGGATCATCTTGATCCGGCGCAAGATTAGCTTGCAATGCCTCGGCAGCATCCTGAATAGACCGACGGGGTCGCTTCAAGACGGCACCTTTTATATTTGTCATTATCAATATTCCTGAATTACCAACCGGTAAAATGGGCGCAGAAAATCACTCCGGTGACTTCATTTCCCGCCACCCAGCCGGTTTTATTTCAATAAATAGAATGGAGACCTTGATTGATTGGCCTACAGCCAGCGACGTTTTCGATCGGGTAAAGTCTCTATTTTTCGGGCATGTTCTCTGGCCTGATCGGCCAATTGCCCATCAGCAATAATTACTTGAATCACGTTATCAATTTGCCCCACAATTCGATTAGCCATCGCCAAACGTAACAATTTTCGGTCAGCTTCGGCTTCCCATGGGGCAATCTCGGACATACGCTGGATATAACGGGTACCGATTTCTTGCAAAATAGCTTTCAACCCGCCCTTTTCTTCATAAAAGGCTTTCCAACGCCTTGCCCGCAAAATAGGATCTTGCTCCATTATTTATCCAATGCGCCCCCTGCTTTATTTTGTGGCACCCTATCCCCTCTTTTATCCGCTGGAATATTTTTTCCGGCTTCTGCCAATTTTAAAGCGATCTGGTAATTACGATCAGCCGTTTCCTTGGCAAGCGAGGCTTCAAAATCGGAACGTTGTCTTGCCAGAATAGCATCTTCTTCGGCTTTTTCGCGTATCAAAGCCAAACGCTGTTTATGCTCTTGCTGTTGCATCTCCAGCTTGGCTTCGGCTTCCTGCTTTTTTAAAGCAAATTCAGCCCTATTCCGTTCCTGATCGGCAGCCATTTTCTGCCCTTGAAGATTGATCTCCTGTCGGGCTTTCAACTCTGTATAATCGGGATTATTTCCTACACTACCAGCAGAATTTTGCGGAATAGACGAATTATTATTCACAGGATTTTCTGCCGGATTGCCCGACAAATCGGCAGCGGGATCAATCAGATAATCCGTCGGATTGCCCAAACCACAATCACGGATCATCGCAGCAATATTGTTATAAATCTGCTTGGTACCACTTAAACCAACGGTCAAAGCCTGCTGCTGAATAGATAACAACTGCTGACGATAGGCCAAACGCTGATCTTTCCGGCCTGATCCCAATCCGACCGTGACACGCACGCGCATATCTGGCGGCCACAAGGCCGGATCGACTGTTTTATAAAGCCCTTCCACTTTGATAGCCATCGGATCACCCGATGCAATCATCAGCCATAATTTTTTCTGGAATAATCGCCCCAGACTTTGCGCAAAATTGCGGGCAACATATTCTTCCATTTGCTGCCCTTGCGCTTGAAGCAAAGCCTGACCAGTGGCTGTCTTATTCAGGCTATCTGCATCCAAACCTTGATTAAGACGCGTAATGCCCGTTCGGCTTTCCTGCGCTGCCTGCATATATTCGATCATACCCAAAGATTTTTGGATATCGAAACCGGCATTTAACGGCGTTGGCGGAATACCACCCCGATAACGGACAATCGCCCCAGGCCTGATGGTCAATAAATCGTCAAAAGTATCTTCGGTTAAACCATCGACATTCACGGCCATGCGTGGCGCGTTGGTCTGGTAAACCCCATCCAATGCCTGACGCATCAAAACAGATTTAACCCTTTGGATATCCATCACCTTTTCGGCCAAAGAATTACCAATCATCCGATGGGCGCGTGGGAAAGGTGTCCAGACAACAAAGGGGGCTTCATCGACTTCTTCAATCGAAAGTAAAACGTCTTTTACCCGAAAAATCTGCAACAATTCGGCAATGCCATCGCCATCACGATCTATGCGGACATATTCTTCATATAAAAGAACCTCGCGGTTGGCCTGATCGCTACTGCCTGACAGAAAGGACTCATCCCTCCATCTAGCATTTGAACGGCCGTCACCATTTGAAAAGCTATTATCGGTGGGTAAGCCCTCGACAATATCGCGATCAAATCCCATTGAAATAAGGTCAGACAGGGTCTTGTAACTGACATGCGCCTGATAATCGGCCTCATCTTCATGGCGCGTTCTGGCTGAAACGCGATATTCTTCCGACGGAATTGGCATATCAATATAGCGTTTTTGCTGCTGATAACGGGTAACTGTTACTTCATACTGATGGCTACCATTGTCACCATTCAAGGTAATCTGAATATCGGGATTATCCTCGGCCTCCATCAACAAAGCCGCCAAAGCATTATCATCCAACGTAATATGACGGATCGTGGCACGTCTTTCCGATAAGACCGCCGTTTTGATAATGCCTATTTTTTCAATCAATCCCGACTGGATCCAGTCATGCAGGATTTTATACCCGTCCTGCCCATGCATAAAAGCATAGCTGACGGCTTCGGTCGCATCATCGGCATCCTGTGCCTGATCGGCAGCTACTGGCTCGAATTCAATCACCCGATCACCAGATACAATTGTCCGCAACAGGCTGATCGTCATATAATCGACAACCTCGGCTACATCGGGACTAACAACCTGACTCCGACCGTCTTCTTCATCCCCAAAGGGACGCGCTTCATAAAAGTCGATCGCATTTGCCTGATCTTCGGCCAGCAAACTATTATGCCAGCTTTCGGCTTGATCGGCTTTTTCTCGCAAAATCGCTAATAATTCACGATGAGGCAACAAGGATGCCACCTGTTTTTCTTTTAAATTTATATTGCCATCAATATCCAAAGACATACCACCCCCTTCGGGGCAGAAAGCTATTTCCAGCCCGTTTCATTAAAATATTCCTTTATTGCTATAGGTGATTTTTCGGCTGGTAACCGGAGGTTCCCAAGCGATTGCAGCTAAACCGAAAGCATCAGCAGAATGACTCGACCAGTCATGGTCAGGCCCTAACCCTATCCCGCGTATTTCATCCCGTTTTTCATGATACCAGCCAAGGGCTTCCAAACCGCCATGGCAGTGATTTTCATCAAACCACATCTGGGGAAATAACCGGCGAGCCGCTTCAATCCGCTGCATGGCAGCGCCAGCCCCTTGATTAGGGATAACCCGCACCGGAAATCCGGCTTCACGTAATGCGCCTTCATAGGTTGTCGAGACAATTTTATCATGCTGTGCGCCATCATGCGGCAGGATGCACAAAGCCCCGCCATAATCATGCGAGCGCAACCAATGAAGATGGGCAGATAAGGGCTGCCCTTGCGCTTCATAATGATCGAGGAAACGGATTTCCCGCCCGACATATTGGACAATCCATATCGCGGTAGCATCAGCCTTAGCACCCGTGCCGCCGATATCCCAAACTGCCCGCAAGGTCATCAATGGGTCAGCGGCTACCATACCTATACGCTTTTCAGATCGGGCTTTGGCCAAGGCTTGGGCATAATAAGCCCCCTCGGTTATCTCGGCATACCCCCCTTCCCATATATGGCGGTATTTATCAGGGTCATTCGTCAGACAATCCCGTCTTTCCTGATCCAACGGCGAAGGAAACCACGGGTTATTTTCCCAATTAGCCTGAACCACAACAGCACCAGTCGGTGGTGTTTCGCCGCGCAACATCCGGTCAACCGGATCAGTTTTGAAACGCGGATTCCACGAAAACCATAATTCAGAATCAATTGTCCTGATCGTTGGCCTTAAAAGCTCTAAAGATCGTTGGGACAGCGTTTGTGCTTCCTCGACCCATGCCCGTGAAAAGCCCTCCAAAGACTTGATGCTTTCGGCGGTATGGTCTTGCATCCCTTGAAAGATGATAACCCCATCTCCGGGCGTTCTAATATGGTCACGAAAGACACGGAAACCGACATTGCTTCCTAAATTATAGGCCGATAATTTCGCTTCGATCAGCCTTTTAGCTGAATCTTTCAGAGATTTTTGTACTTCGCGAATACAGACAGCTCGCAATCCCGGAAGGCGAAGACAATCTTCAACCAACATTTCCGCGAAAAAATGGGATTTACCTGAACCTCTTCCACCATAAGCCCCTTTATAGCGTGCCGGTTTTAATAAAGGTCTAAAGACTTTGGCTGTCGGAATTCTCAAAGCCGGAAAAGACATCACATCTTTTCCATATCAACAGGATCGTTATCCCATTCCGAAGAGAGTATAGGCCTATCAGAGGCGTTATGCTCCTCACCCACAATGACGCGTTCTATACGCGCCAAAATAGGCGCACCATTTTGGCCGGTAATTTCTGCGGTTTGTTTGTCTCGCCATTGTTTGGGGCGGCGATTCCGTAACCAGAAACTACAGGCCGAAATATCGGGCGGAAGATGCTCAACAAATTCCACGACTTCAGGCTTACCTGAAACCATCACCACTTTTTGGCAATCATAACTATAACCCACAGCTCTTTGATAGAGCGAAGCCTCAACCCGATTATCGGCCGCCGCTTTCCCAATTCTGACCGCATTGGCAAAATCAGGATACTTCAAAACCCAACGATTGATCGTGCGTTCGCTTACACCAAAAAAATCGGCAATATCGCGATTGGTTGCCCCTAACTTGGCAAGGTTGCGCGCCTGTATAATATATTCAATTTTAAAAGTAGAAGAAGCCGTCATGTAAATTCTATTAAAACAGAATTTACAACAACAAGGAGTAGGCAAAAATAAAATGATTAGAAAAAATTGAGCATTAGAATAAAATCAGCAGAAATTTTTATTTCGATATTGATGCCATAAAAACAAAGCCATTATACTTCTATAAGGACGGAATATATCCCCAAGACCACGGGTTTCTTTCATATCAGGCCTATGGGATAGTTGATAAAGATATCCGGTGGCAATTCTTATGCCTAAATCAGCCGCAGGCCAAATATCCAACCGCCCTTCGGCAAAAATAAGGTAATTTTCAGCCGTCCAACGACCAATCCCATACACAGACATCAAAAGATCGACTGCCTCATCATCGTCTTCGGGCAAAGCGAGCAAATCAAGCCCCAAGACAGAGCGCCTCGCCAAATCTTTTAAATAGGAAATCTTGGACGGCGACAATCCACATTGCCGCAAAATTGACCCGTCAACAGACAAAAGCCGATCAGCCGTAATTTCCCCGATAGAATTGATAAGTTTTTGCCATATGCCATCCGCAACTTTGGTATGAAGCTGTTGCCCGACAATCACCCGAGCCAGACTAGAAACACCTCTTTCGACGGCTTGATAAAATGGATAACCAAATTGGTGCAGCCCTTGTTGTATCAAGTGATTTTCGGCAGCCCATTGATCCAGATTTTGTTCAATATTCTGTTGGCACAAAGATTGTTTCATCTTATCCAGTCACTATCTTTCTATCGTCAGTAAAATTTTTTATTGTTACTCATGCACAAAGTTTTATTCTATGTTATTTTAAATTCTTTTCCCAAATAAGTTATTTTCCTGATAGACCCCCGTGATTGAACCTAGAAAGATCGACACCATATCTATGAAAAGGTGTGAGCATTTTGCCGCCCCAGTGGAGTTGTGATGAAAGAAACCCTTCCCGTTTTACCGCTGCGCGACATCGTCGTATTCCCTCATATGATCGCGCCGCTTTTTGTCGGTCGTGAAAAATCGGTAGCAGCGCTTGAAAGCGTGATGGCAGCAGAGAAGACTATTTTTCTCGTTTCCCAACGCGACCCAGCTGAAGAAGACCCTAATCGTGAAGCGCTTTATGACGTTGGCGTGGTCGCGAATGTGTTACAACTTCTTAAATTACCCGACGGCACCGTGCGGGTGTTGGTAGAAGGCCGGAAACGCGCAAAAATAAGCGACATGGATGATTCCAGTGGCCATCTAATCGCCGAAGTAGAACCCCTTGAGAATACCTCCGTCGAAAATGACGAGGTCGAGGCTCTGATGCGCTCAGTCAAGGATCAGTTCGAACATTACGCTAAACTCAATCGCAAATTACCGGGCGATATTGCCCATGAAATCAAAGAGATTGATGCCCCGTCTCGACTGGCTGACGCGATCGCGGTTAATTTGGCTGTCAAAGTGGCCGACAAACAGCCGCTTCTTGAAGAGTTGAATCCCTTTAAAAGACTGGAAATGACGTTTGGCCTGATGGAAGGCGAGCTTGGCGTTTTACAGGTTGAACGCAAGATCAGAAGCCGCGTCAAACGCCAGATGGAAAAGAACCAGCGGGAATATTACCTCAATGAACAGCTCAAAGCTATTCAGAGAGAACTTTCCACAGGTGAAAGCAGCGGGAATGGTGAAGAAGAAGAGGACGGCGACGAGCTCTCTGAATTCACGCAAAAGCTGAATAACCCGAAACTGCCGAAAGAGGTGAAGGCCAAGGCCACTTCCGAATTAAAAAAATTGCGGACGATGGGCGCTATGTCTGCCGAAGCAACGGTGGTGCGTTCTTATCTTGAAACCTTGTTAAATATGCCATGGGGCAAGAAAACACGGGTTAAAAAGGATATCATCGCGGCTGAAAAAATTCTTGGCGAAGAACATTTCGGCCTTGATAAGGTTAAAGAACGAATTGTCGAATATATCGCGGTTCAGGCTCGCACGAACAAGTTGAAAGGACCCATCCTTTGCCTTGTCGGGCCTCCGGGTGTGGGTAAAACCTCCTTAGCACGCTCTATTGCCAAGGCCACGGGTCGTAACTTTGTCAGACAGTCGCTCGGCGGCGTTCGTGATGAAGCTGAAATACGCGGCCATCGTCGGACTTATATTGGCTCGCTTCCCGGTAAAATCGTCACCAATATCAAAAAAGCAGAAAGCTTTAATCCGCTTTTTCTGCTTGATGAAATTGACAAATTGGGACAGGATTCCCGTGGTGATCCGGCTTCAGCCTTGCTTGAGGTTTTAGACCCCGAACAGAACAATAAATTTCAGGATCATTATCTTGAAACCGATATTGATCTTTCGGATGTCATGTTTGTGGCAACGGCCAATTCTTTGAATTTGCCAGCTCCTCTAATCGACCGCATGGAAATCATCCGCCTCGAAGGTTATACCGAAGACGAAAAAATCGAGATCGCGACCAGCCATCTTTTACCGCGTCAAATCAAATCCCATGGTTTGAAAAAAGGCGAATTTACGGTTGAAACAGGCGCTATCCGTGATCTTATCCGCTATTATACTCGTGAATCGGGTGTTCGTGCGCTGGAACGTGAATTAGCTAAAATCGCCCGTAAAGCCTTGCGGCGTATTCTTGAAAAGAAAGCTAAAACGATCACGGTCACGGCTAAAAATCTGAGCGATTTTTCGGGTGTCCGGCGGTATAAATTTGGTATTTCTGAAAAAGAAGATCAGGTCGGTGTCGTCACGGGTCTGGCATGGACAGAAGTCGGCGGCGAATTGCTGACGATCGAAAGTGTCACTGTTCCGGGTAGAGGCAATATCCGCACGACAGGTAAACTTGGCGATGTGATGAAGGAGTCCATTCAAGCGGCGTTGTCCTTCGTCAAATCACGCGCCCCCTTCTATGGCATTAAACCCAGCATCTTTACTCGGAAAGATGTCCATATCCATTTGCCGGAAGGTGCCGTTCCAAAAGATGGACCTTCAGCAGGTATCGGTATTGTGACAGCGATTACCTCGGTTTTGACAGGCGTTCCAGTGCGCCGCGATGTCGCGATGACCGGCGAAGTCACCCTAAGAGGTCGCGTCCTGCCGATCGGTGGATTGAAAGAGAAACTTCTTGCTGCCCTAAGAGGCGGGATCAAAACGGTGTTAATTCCGGAAGAAAATCAGAAAGACCTGATTGAATTACCAGAAAACATTAAAAAGGGTCTGAAGATTATTCCGGTATCGCATGTTGATGAGGTTCTGGCACTCGCTTTGACTGAAAAGCTTGATCCTATCGACTGGAGCGAAGCGGATGATCTGGCGGCTTTCCCGCCGACAGCTTTGAACCATCATGCGTCAGATGCTGTCAGCCCTGTGCATCACTGATAAAAAACACTTACCCCGTATCCCTGCTAGTCAAACCGGCTGGCAGGGATATTTTTATAATTTATTCTGCTATTTGAAAAAACTCTGGACAAAGCTTCGGGTTTTCCTTACTGCTTCGCAGCATAAAGGGCGCGTAGCTCAGTGGTAGAGCACTGTGTTCACATCGCAGTGGCCGCTGGTTCAATCCCAGCCGCGCCCACCATCTCCCACTTCATCTGAAAATGGATAACCGGTTTTATATCTTCCGGTATGATTAGCGTTATTTCAGCGCCATTTTTTGTCGTCAAAAATTATTTGCGACGATCAGGGAACGGCCATACAGGCCAAGCATAGGATGCAGGAATATATCCATAATCAAAGACTTCGGTCGCGAAAGTCTCATGTCCCTGTAATTCAACGCGAACAGTCGGTGCCAAGCTCCCGCCAGCAATGACTTTGCCGCTTTTTGGATCAATGATTTCATTGATAAAAGATTCAACCAAGCCATTGTTCATAATATAATGAGCATAGGCCTCGGTCGGCTGTGAGGCAGGACCACCGAGAACAAGGCCGGAACCATTCAGTGGCTCATAGGGGCCAAAAATACCATTTTCGGAAACAAAGCCATAAAGACCATCGGAACCGGTCAAACCATCGGCATAAGTCGAATCATGACTGATCGTAAAGAGATAGGTCAAACCATTTTGGAAAATGACATGAGGCCGTTCCATCTGGTCATTGACACCAAAAGCTGTCAGCAAAGGCGGTAACAGTTCCCATTCGGTGCGATCCGGCGATAAACAACGCGCGATACCAATAGAAGCCGAACATAAATTGGCATCTTTTGGAACTACCGTATTAGCCGGAACAGGACCAATTTCATCCTCGCCTATATCGTCTTCTCCACGGACAGTGGCAACATTGGCCTCGAACAAAGCATAGGTCTCACCATCCTCAGGATTGATGAAAACATGAGGATCACGGAAATTCCAGAGATTATTTTCTGCATAATTTTGATAAAACAGACCATCTGCCTGAAACAAATCCGTTGACTGGTCAAAACCCTTGAACCAGACACCTTCACTATCCGCATAAATGCGGCCTTTCGTGACAGAAGCGACGGCTTCACGGACACCATTCTTGTCGAATAAAGTCGAAGTAAAGAAGGTTTCAACCTGATTGCGAGAACCTGGTGCCATAATCGTGCCGCCTGACCATTCTGCCGTGCGGGTATTGGCTGATTCTTGCAAAAGATGGCCACCATAAATCCAGCTCTTACCGTCTTTGGAATAGAAATAGCCGATACGGGCATGAGAATGACGGTCATTCCACGGAATATTGCGGTCAGCGACCAAAGAGAAGATAACATTCCAGCCTTTAAAACTGACAGGATTGCCATTGATATCCCGTAGCGGCCAAGTGTCCCACAGCCATAAGTCATCACGCATAATCGGAAAATCAGTACCAATTTCTGGCATAGAGGTCGTCAAATCAAATTTATTCACTTTCATCGCTTGGGCTCGCGTCCAGCGACTGGCATTAAAATTAAACATTTAAAGTAATATACACTTTCTTAAAATTATTATTAGGAATAGGAAGGGTGTCATCAGGGCAAGAATGCCCTGATGACCCTTAAGTTGAAATAAACTCAAAAGATGATAACGCTTTATTCAAGCATAATCAGAAACGTCATTTACAATGAATAAATCTTATTTATTCAATAAAGACAGGGTTGCCGCAGAATTAGAAGATTCATCTTCTGCCAACCACTCGATCTGTGGCGGAATATAGCCATAACCCTTCACTTCGGTGACGAAGCTGCGATGGCCAACTAACTCCAACTTGATGGTCGGTGCCAAGGTGCCACCATAACGATAGACATTCGGGTCAGAACTCGGAATGGTATCAATAAAGGAGGTCACCAGCCCATTCGTCATCACATAATGGGAATAAGCCTGATAAGGCTGTGAAGATGGGTTACCCAGCACCAAACCGGAAGCATTCAGCGGTTCATAAGGGCCAAAAATGCCGTTTTCAGAAACAAAGCCATAAACCCCATCAGGACCCGACAAACCATCGGCATAAGTCGAATGATGACTGATCGTGAAGAGATAGGTCAAACCATTCTGGAATACGACATGAGGCCGCTCCGTTTGGTCATTGACACCGAAGGCCGTTACCAAAGGTGGTAACAATTTCCATTCGGTACGGGCTTCATTGGTGGCCTGTGCAATACCAATGGCAGCAGCACAATAGCGAGCGCCATCAGGCGTTTCGGTTTTCGGTGGAACAGGGCCAATTTCCTCTTCGCCAACGGCGACCGTGCCGCGCTGCATGGCAACATTACCTTCAAACAAGGCATATGTTTTGCCATCTTCTGGGTTAATGAAGACATGCGGATCGCGGAAATCCCAGAAATTATTTTCTGCATAATCAGCATAATAAAGGCCATCTGCCTGAAACAGATCGGTTACTTTATCAAAACCGTCAAACCATACCGATTTATCATCAGCATAGATGTAGCCCTTGCACTGGGCAGGAACGGATTCTGACGGCGTTTCATTGACAGACGTAAAGAATACTTCGACAGAATTGGCCGTACCCGGTGCCATAATCGTGCAACCAGACCATTCCCAAGAACGCGGATTGGCGCCATCTTTCAGAAGATGACCACCAAAAATCCAGTTGCTTCCACCACGTGAAAAGAAATAACCAATTCTGGCACCATCATTGCGATTATGCCAACCATATTTCGTGCGATCAGCGACCAGAGCAAAGATCACCGACCAACCTTGGAAGCTGACAACCTGACCGTTAATATCGCGTAAGGGCCAAGTGTCCCAAACCCAATATTTATCGGTCATGACAGGAAAGTCATAATCAATGGTAGGCATAGTCGCCGTGGGATCATCGGTATGCACTTTCATAGCATCCGCACGAGTCCACAAGCTCGGCTCTGCAATGCCTGCTTTATTCAACATAAGAACTATCCTAATAAATGATGAAATAAAGCCGAAAAAAGAGTAATTCTTGTTCTCGACTTTCAAAAAGGCAGAAATATTGAAATAGGCTGCCTTTTCGAAAGACACGCTTTAACGTCTCAAGCGAAGTATTATTTTTTTGGAAGACTTTACTTAAAGTTAAACTTATATTTTAAAATAAATTGAATATTTATATCAAAAACATAAAGCTATGTCTGATTTATAAATGTTGAATTGTATCAATATGCCTCATTTTATGAGAAAAGAGACTAAAATTCTAAAAATAAATCTTTTGCACTCATATAAGTCTCCAATTTTATAAAATTTTTAAATAAAAATAGTATAAATCTTAATAAATATTATTTCACAACAAGTAAAAATGTTTATTAAAAAATATTTTTTTGTAAAATCATTTAACTTGATAAATCATTGTATATTTTTTAATTTACAACATAAAAATAGATTTTTTATTTTTCTCTATTTTTTTAAAAATTTTGCCCGAGCTGGCTGCAAAATACCCATTTTTTCAAAGGTTATTAGAAATCGTCTTGCCGTGGGTCTATCAAAGATATGACAGTCACGCGCTAATTTTTCTAAAGAAACAGGGCCATATTGTCTCCAATATTCCAGAATTTCTTTACGGCGTTTTGTTAGCTGTCCACTTGGCCTTCCCAAGTGTTTTGAGTGATAGTTCATAATATATTTCTTGTTATCTATCCAATAGCCTTAATATTCTGGATATTATTACAACAAGACAATATCATTTTTATAAAATTTAACATTTTGTTTATATACTAATTTATATAAAGATTACCTTCAGCCTCACTTATTACTGAGATAAGGTGATGAGACAAAAAGAGATTATTGCCAAATGGCTTTACAGCATCCGAGACAAAATGGATGTAAGCTGGGCAGAATTAGCACGTAGAGCTAATATAAAGGCCGCAACAACGCTTTCACGCGCCGTCGATATGAATCATCATTCGGTGATGTCTGTCAAAAATCTTGAAGCTATAGCGCAAGCCGCGGGTATGCCTTCTATTCTTGATTTCTTACTATACCAAAGCCAAAAATACCAAATTTCAGAAAATAAGATAGATCAAATTATCGCTTTTTTACAAGAAATCGATATAGGTAAAAAAAAAATTTAGCCAAGATGACGAATTATTTAATAAGATTTTAGAAAAAAATTCTTTTTAAATATAGTTTGTCGGCAAAGCAGGTGATATTTTTACCGTCTCCATAGAAATATAGGCAGACATATCATAGAAGGCGACATTTTTTAGTATCTGTTTATAAATAACATCATAATATTCGACATTCGGCAAAGCTAATTTTAAAATATAATCAAAATTTCCAGTGAGCCTATGGACTTCGACAATTTCAGGGATAGCACTCACGGCTGCATGAAATTGATCAAGATAATTTCCCGTGTGCAATCCCGTTTTAACAAGAAGGAAAATAGTTGTCGGAAGGTTGATCTTCTTCCTATCCAAAAGAGCAATGGTACCTTTTATATAACCTTCCTCACGCAATCGCGCGACACGACGAGAGCAAGCCGAAACAGAAAGAGCAACCCGTTCTGCAATCTCGGCCAATGGCATTTCTGCGTTAGCTTGTAATAAAGATAATATATGCCGGTCTCGGTAGTCGATCATCGAGAAATAATACACCGGCTCTTCTATAAGAACAATATTTTTGCATTTATTTTTAATAATAAGAAAATAATTTGCATTTTTACTCTTAAATTCCTCAAAAAAAGCGCGTTTTTTTTACAAAAGGCATGGCATTCTTATGGCTATTAACAATCAGTTTCGTGAGATTGGCATATGAAAAAAATCGGCCTTATTGGCGGTATGAGTTGGGAATCCACGGTCACTTATTACCAGATTATCAATGAAGCTATCCGTGATGCACGCGGTGGATTAGTCTCAGCAGATCTGCTTATGCATTCCTTGAACTTTGCAGAGGTTGTTGCGCTTCAAAAGGCTGACCGCTGGGATGATGCTGCCAAGCTTCTCGGTGCTGCTGGGGCAGGCTTAGCAAAGGCTGGAGCTGACTGTGTCCTCATTTGCACCAACACGATGCATCTCGTCGCTGATGCAGTAGCTGAAATATCAGCTGTCCCTCTCATCAATATTGTTGATGAGACAGCTAAAGCCTTAAAGAAAGATGGTCGCAAACGCCCTCTCCTCTTGGCAACGCGCTATACGATGGAACATGGCTTCTATACTGACCGCATGAAAAATCAGGGTCTTGATGTGATTACACCAGAAGACAAAGATAGAGGCTTTGTCCATGATGTGATTTTTGACGAGCTATGTCAGGGTGAAGTCAAAGAGTCATCACGGCAAGGTTATCTTAAAATAATTGAGAAAGCCCGCGCAAAAGGTGTTGATTCCGTAATACTCGGATGTACTGAAATCCCTCTGCTTATCAAGCAGGATATGCTTGATTTGCCTTGCTATGACTCCACACAAATTCATGCAGAAGCCGCTGTAAAATTCGCGCTGGCGTAAGTTGTCTTGAGCACGGTGCTCTTCTTGGAAGATTAGAAGAGTATACAAGATAATCTAATGTAGAGTAGCTATCCCCGATCGAAATTCTACAATTTCGGTCGGGTGGTCGTTTATACGATATGCGGTATATATTTATTCGATTGCAACAGCGGATGGCTCTTTTTAATATTCATTAATTCCGAAGATAAACCTAGATAGAATCAAATCAATAATACTAAATATTACCCCATACTTCTATATAAATACCTAAATATCACATCGATTTTATTAAAAAATTGTCATAATAAAAATATTTAAAACACAGAATAGCAGATAAAATTATAAAATAGTATTTTTAAGTAAATAATAATAGAAAAATATATCAAAAAAATAATAATAACATTGTTCTTACTTAAGATTTTTTCTTCTTCATTTTTTACTAAAAAATATAAAAAAGGCTACCTCCCGATTTTTTCGGAAGGCAGCCTCTTAAATTCAGTTCATAATATTAAAAAATATTATTCAACTTCAGAATATTTGTTGGCATAGGCCGCTGCTGCACCCAACAGTCCAGGCTGCGGATAAGTAATCAACTTAACCGGAATCTTGGACATGACGCGTTCAAAGCGTCCCTTTGAGACAAAGCGCTGACGGAAGCCAGATTCTGGCAGATGCGAGGCGATACGGAGACCAACACCACCACCAATAACAACACTGGTTGCACCCTGTGCCAAAGCAAGGTCACCAGCAATAGCGCCAAGGCTCAAGCAGAAGCGATCCAAAGCGGCTTCGGCAAGGTTGTCTTTGCCTTCCAGAGCCATCTGCCATAATTTAATGTCATCCAGCAAGCTGAACGGAACGCCTTCAATGGCAGCCAGTGCTTCGTAGATATTACCAAGACCTGGGCCAGAAATAATGCGTTCGATAGAAACGCGACGGAAGCGTTCGCGCAACCGCGCCAGAATTTTGTCTTCAAGTCTATCAAGCGGAGCAAAGTCGATATGACCGCCTTCAGTTTCAATGACGAAATAACGGCCTTCGGTCCGCAACAGATGGGCAACACCCAAGCCCGTTCCTGGACCAAGAATGGTGATAACACCATCGCTAGGAAGCGCTTCATCAGGACCACAAATATGATCCAGATAAGAAGAATCCATATGCGCAACCGCGTGGGCAACCGCACCGAAGTCATTGATTAGAACATGTGTATCGATATCCAGCTTTTCATTTAGAGTAGCTGGTCTTAATACCCAAGGGTTATTGGTAAGTTTTAAAACTTCACCATGAACGGGGCCAGCCCATGCAATAGCTGCGGCACGTGGCAAAGGACGACCCAGTTTTTCACCGAAACGTTCCCAAGCTAACTGCAAGCTAGCATGTTCCGCCGTTTTAAAAGTCGTTTCTTCTCCTAGAGAAAGAACCCGACCATTGCTTACTTCCGCAATAGAGAAACGCGCATGCGTTCCACCGATGTCAATCGCAACAATTTCCATGAATAATTCCTTTCTAAAATCAGAAGGCTACCTAAAGGGTAAAAGCAAATCTGATTTCAGTTCTGGTATAGGGATATCCCTATACCAGAAAATGAGATTACAAAGTCCAAGTCTACAATTTTTCGCTGGAAAAATTAGATACCGGCACCTGCATATATTGCGACTGCACCGTCTTCAGCTTTAGCAGCATTCTGACGGAAGATATCAAACAATTCGCGTCCAGTTCCCGGACGGAAAGCTGGTTTTTCAGCCTGCGGACGAGCATTCCACTCATCAGCTGGAACCAAAGCTTCAAGTTTGCCTTCTTCAACCGAGATACGAACGATATCGCCATCACGTAATTTACCGATGGCACCACCGCCAAGAGCTTCTGGGCTGACATGCAAAGCAACTGGTACTTTACCGGTAGCACCAGACATACGACCATCGGTTACCAAAGCAACTTTGTAGCCATTATCCTGCAGAACACCCAAAGCTGGGGTCAGTTTATGCAATTCAGGCATACCGTTTGCGCGCGGGCCTTGGAAGCGAACAACGACGATGACGTCTTTATTCAATTCGCCAGCCTTGAAGGCTTTCTGAACATCGTCTTGGTCAGAGAATACGCGAACCGGTGCTTCGATAGTCCAGAATTTAGGATCAACAGCACTGGCCTTGTACATTGCACGACCAAGGTTACCTTCCAAGAGACGCAGACCGCCATCTTTTGCGAAAGGATTAGAAACCGGACGCAGAATGGTGTCATCACCAGGTTCGCCGGCTGGCTTCCAGACCAACTCGCCAGCATCATTTAATGCCGGAGCCTTGGCGTATTCTTCGATACCGCCCTTGGCAATCGTCGTAACGTCACGGTTCAACAGATTAGCAGAAAGCAATTCTTTGATGACATAAGCCATGCCGCCTGCATTCTGGAATTCATTGATGTCGCGCGGACCATTCGGGTAAATACGAGCAATCAACGGAACAACTTCAGAAAGATCATGGAAGTCATTCCAGTTAACGATAACGCCAGCAGCGCGAGCAATAGCCGGAATATGCATGGTATGGTTGGTGGAACCACCGGTTGCCAACAGACCAACGATAGCATTGACGATTGATTTTTCGTCAATAATCTTACCAAGCGGACGATAATCATCGCCCTTCCAACCCAATTCAGCAACGCGATGCACCGCAGCGCGGGTCAGAGCCTGACGGAGCGGCGTACCCGGGGTAACAAATGCCGAACCTGGCATATGAAGACCAAGGACTTCCATAACCATCTGGTTGGTGTTTGCCGTACCATAGAAGGTGCAGGTACCTTCAGCATGGTAGCAAGCCGCTTCCATATCCAGAAGTTCTTTCTGGCCGATTTTACCCTGAGCATAGAGCTGACGGATACGGATTTTTTCTTTGTTCGGGATACCGGTCGTCATCGGGCCTGATGGGACCAGAATGGTCGGCAGGTGACCGAAGCGCAGAGCGCCCATCAACAGACCAGGGACAATCTTGTCACAGATACCGAGAAGGGCAGCCCCTTCAAACATACCATGGGACAAAGAAACGCTGGTAGCCAAAGCGATGACATCGCGGCTAAACAGAGATTCTTCCATGCCGGGCTGACCTTGGGTCACACCATCGCACATAGCAGGCACGCCACCGGCGACCTGAACCGTTGCACCAACTTCGCGAGCAAATACTTTCATCTGCTCTGGATAGCGATAATACGGTTCGTGAGCCGACAACATATCGTTGTAGGAAGTCACAACACCGATATTCATGCGGTTGAAGTCGCGCAAAGCTGGCTTGTCACCATTCATAGCCGCAAAGCCATGAGCAAGGTTACTGCAGGACAGGTTTGGACGGTCTACGCCTTTTTCCCGCTCATACTGGATCAAATCCAGATAAGCCTTACGGGTTTCCCGCGAGCGTTCAATAACGCGCGCGGTAACCTTTTCTACCGTTGAATGCAGATCAGTCATACCAAGTTACTCCATCACGTTCGGCCAGAGCTATAGCAGTTGAAGGCCCCCATGTACCAGAGACATAGGTTTTTGGCTTCATACTGTTGGCTTTCCAGCCTTCACGAATTCCGTCAATCCAAACCCACTGCGCCTCAACTTCGTCACGACGCACAAATAAAGTAGCATCGCCTTCGATAAGATCAAGCATCAGGCGTTCATAAGCGATACGACGCTTACGGTCTTTAAACACATCCGTAAGGGAAAGATCCAGCCAAACTTCGCGCATATGCGCACCGTTACGATCAAGACCCGGTTCTTTCACCATCATGGAAATCTGGATGGTTTCATCAGGCTGCAAGACAATACGCAGCTTGTTCGGCTGCAAGATACCGCCTGAAGAAGAGAAAATCGAATGCGGAACAGGCTTAAACTGAACCACGATTTCAGAACGACGTGCAGGTAAACGCTTACCAGTGCGGATATAGAACGGAACACCCTGCCAACGCCAGTTATCAACATGCGCTTTGATAGCAACGAAGGTTTCGGTATCGGAAGGCTGACCCAGTTCTTCGATGTAACCAGCAACTTCTTTACCACCAGAAACACCAGCACCATATTGGCCGGTAACGGTATGAGTAAAGACGGTGTCGTTATTGATCGGACGCAGAGCGCGGAAAACTTTTACCTTTTCGTCACGAACAGCGTTGGCTTCCATATGAGCTGGCGGTTCCATTGCGACCAATGCAACCAACTGAAGGATATGGCTTTGAACCATATCACGCA
>NZ_JAIWON010000138.1 GCF_020216885.1 Zymomonas sp.
CTTTATTGTCGTTTCGGCGGCATGGATGGAACCAGAACGGGTCGAAGAAGAATTATTTGGCGTAGAAGATAGTCAAGGTGTGGTTCGCCCCGGCTTATTGGAAAAAGCCCATGGGGGAACACTGTTCCTTGATGAAATCGCGGATATGCCCATTCCGACACAGGCTAAAATTCTGCGGGTGCTGACCGATCAGAGCTTTATGCGGGTTGGCGGCGAAAGAATGGTCAAGGTCGATGTTCGTGTTGTCTCCGCTACGGCACGAGATTTGGCGCGCGAAATTGCCGAAGGTCGTTTCCGCGAAGATTTATATTATCGCCTGAATGTCGTTCCGGTGCATTTGCCCGCTTTGGCTGATCGCCGCGAAGATATTCCGGTGCTTATCGACTATTTTGTGGCGCATTACGCGACAGAACGGCGCGTCGCTACACCACAGGTATCAGAAGAAGCGCTGGCCGCCTTACAGGCTTATGATTGGCCGGGTAACGTCAGACAGCTTCGTAATGTGGTTGAGCGGACGATTATTCTAGCACCGGGCGATCGTTTAAGCCGGATTGATGTCGATATGCTCCCTTCCGAAGTGCTGGGCGATCAAAACAGCCTGACTGCAGACGGGCAATCGACCCGCTCGATTATCGGTACCCCATTAAGGGAAGCGCGCGAAACCTTTGAACGGGAATATCTGCGGGTGCAAATTCGCCGTTTTTCTGGCAATATCTCTCGAACAGCTTCTTTTATTGGTATGGAACGCTCGGCATTACACCGTAAGTTAAAAAGCCTTGGTCTTGCTGAACCACGTAACGCCAATCCGGCGACCAATAATAATGAAGGTAGTGAAAGCTAGTCTTTCGATAATTCCTAATTTTGTCACAAGCCCTTGCCTAAAAAACAAGGGCTTTTTTCTATTTATTCCACTCTCTCAATAGTCATAAAGTGATTTTTATTCATTATAAATTTTAAAAGGATCCGCCATGAATTGGCATAGCTGGTTAGTATTCTGTGGCATGGTTTTTATGATTTGCTCCATACCGGGGCCCAATATGCTACATGTTCTGACCTCAGTCGCCCGTCGGGGTATTTTCCAAAGCATCCCTACCATGCTCGGTTGTCTTGGCGCCGTGATAATAGCGTTAATCGCTTCGGCCGCGGGGCTTGGAGCCACTCTTATGGCTTTTCCTAATTTTTTCCGCCTCTTGCGGATATGCGGCGCATTTTATCTTCTTTGGCTTGGTATTCAAGCTTGGCGCAATGCCCGCCTAAAACACACACAAGAGCAACCCATAGCTGGGAAAGAGCCTTTTCAGGCTCATTCCCCGTTTACTCAATGGAAAAACGGATTTTTAGTTGGAATAAGCAATCCTAAATTATTGGTTTTTGCAACTGCCTTTTTTCCGCAATTTATCGTGCCAACAGAACCCCATCTCTTACAATTCATTATTTTGATTGCATCATTTAGTATATGCGAAATGTTCTGGTATTCGATTTATGCTGTGGGTGGTCGCTCATTAACACACCAGCTGGAACGCCCTTCTGTTAGGCGGATATTCGACCAGATAACAGGCGGTATCTTTATTATGTTTGGTGCATTTCTGTTATGGGAACGGCAATAAGCCAAAAGGCACGGTTATTTATCGTGCCAAAGAGTATGTTTTCAATTTTTAAGGGGGAGGGCGCTTCTTTTTGAAAGAAGCGTTTTTAAAAATTGGTGCGGTCGAGAAGACTCGAACTTCCACGGCCTTTCGGCCACAACGACCTCAACGTTGCGCGTCTACCAGTTCCGCCACGACCGCACTCTATGTAAGCCACTTCAGAGCATTTGCTCTTCCATGTTGGTAGGAGCACGCCTTTAGCAGGGCTTTTCAAAGCTTGCAACCATTTTACGCTATTTATCTCTATTTTTTGTGTTTTTTTATCTTTTTGCCCCTAATTGGAGCGAAATCAGGTCTCATTTCCAAAGCTGACCAGATTTTTTTGCTAGGCTATTGAAAACGCAAATAATTAGAATCACCTACTTGCGTTGATAGCTGAAGAGAGGATATTCTCTTCAGGAATAAACGCTATGATAACCGCACAAACGGACAGAGCATGCAAGCTGATATCCCAACTTTGACCCGCGCTGATATTACCGACATGCTTTACCATGAAGTAGGTTTGTCGCGGGCAGACTCCGCCAAGATGATCGAACAAATGCTTGGCCATATTACAGATGCCCTGAAAAAAGGTGAAAATGTCAAAATATCGGGTTTTGGCAGTTTTATCCTCAGGGATAAAAATGAACGTGTTGGCCGTAATCCCAAAACAGGGGTCGAGGTTCCTATCGCACCAAGGCGGGTTTTGACTTTCCGTGCTAGCCAGTTGATGCGCCAGCGGATTATCAAGGGAGCCTGACTTGTCTGATCGCGATGCCCGTCCTGTTAACGAGGATATCAAGCTAGAAAAGCCTGAAAGAAAAGCGCATCGCCGTCACACTGGTATTTCTCTTTCTCCCCGTCATAAAAGCCATAACAAAAGTGATCAGGCTTTATTGACGATCAGCGAATTGGCACGTGAATTGGGGGTCGGCTCTCATATATTACGTTATTGGGAAAGTCATTTTCCTGATTTACGACCTTTGCAACGCGCTGGTAACCGTCGTTATTATCGTCCTGATGATGTCGCTTTGGCACGCCGTATCAATCATCTTTTGAATAGTGAAGGTTATACAGTTAAAGGCGCGGTTAAATATCTTTCTTCCGAAGGGCAGAAGGATAATAAAAACGCTTCAGAGGCAGAGGAAAGCCTTATCAAGCCCGAAATATGCCAACAATGGCAAACAGAATTACGTTTAATCAGCAATATGCTCTCAGAGGCTCTAACGACGGAATAATTTTTTCGGATAGCTGGCCTCTAATCGACCTATTTTAAGAGAAGGATAATAACGTTTTAAGAGAAGGATAATAACGGCGGCTATCACGCTCAAATATATAGGATATTTATTTGTTCTTAGCTATTAGACTGCTTGGCAGATAGATGCCGTTTTTCTTAACCGAAACCCGTCACTAACCTCTTTTGGAATCACAAAATCAGTAGAGTAACAGGGTTTCAAGCCTATCCTTTCACAAAAGAAAGGTAGGCTTGCGTCATAATAATTAGAAATCTGGCTGGTCGTAATGATCTGGAGGCAAAATAACCTCCATTCTCTCCGCTAAAATAGGTTGGAAAGAAGGGCGGGACTTCATTGCCGCATACCATTCGCGACTATTTTCGTGACCGCGCCAATCAACGCCACCAAGATAATCGGAAACCGAAATTTGTGCCGCCGCCGCAAAATCGGCCAAACTTAAAACAGGCCCAGCCAACCAGCGACGGTGATCCAATAACCAATCAATATAATCGAGATGGCTATTGGCGTTTTTCATCGCACTACGCAAAATTGCGGCATCGGGTGCCTGACGATGAACCAGCCTCTTCAGCATACGCTCATTCATTAAAGGCGCGGTGACTTCAAAATAAAGTTTGTTATCAAAGAGAGAAACCAAACGCCTTATTTCAGCCCTATGCACGGCTGTTCCGCTGATAAGCGGCATCCGATCGACTGTTTCTTCCAGAAACTCACAGATAACCTGTGAATCCACCAGAATAACAGGCGCAGAACTATCTACCATAACCGGCGTTTGACCGGCTGGATTCATATCGACGAATTCATCTCTTTTTAGCCATGGGGATTCACGGATCAACTCATAGCCGATCCCTTTTTCACCAAGGAGAAAACGCACCTTTCGGGAAAAAGGGCAAAGAGGAAACTGATAAAGCTGCCACATTAGGGGAACTATAGATAAATACTTTAAGAAAGAAAAGCGGCCAATAAGGCCGCTTTGTCTTTCACTTTGGCTGGAATAATTAGAAGGCGCCTTCCTGCTCTTTTAATTCAGGCTTTCCAGCCTTTCCTTTTTCCTTTTGATCCTCCGTATTTTTTTTATCATCCAACGAATATTCCAGCCGTCCCAACATTTCTTTCGGGCAAATCTGCCAGAATTTCCGAGACCATAAATCCCATTCATCCAGTATCCGATGCGCCCAAGGACTATCCGTTTTAACCGCATGATCGGCAATCATCGAGCGAAGGACAGTTTCCCAATGCGAAGAAGCCAATCTCTGCCAAATGATATTATCCGGATTGGCATGACGTTCGAAACTATTATCTTCATCCAAAACAAAAGCCATGCCACCGGTCATACCGGCGCCGAAATTCGGCCCTACAGAACCTAAAATAACAGCCAGACCACCGGTCATATATTCGCAACCATTGGCGCCACATCCTTCGATAACGGTCTCCGCACCAGAATTGCGAACAGCAAATCTTTCACCCGCCCGACCGGCTGCAAAAAGTTTACCGGCTGTTGCGCCATAGAGAACGGTGTTACCAATAATGGTGTTGGTATGGCCATCAATCGGTGAAGAAACCGTCGGTCTAACAATAATGGTCGCCCCTGAAAGGCCTTTCCCAACATAGTCATTGGCATCACCAAAGACTTCCAAAGTCAGGCCTTTAACGCTGAATGCGCCCAAAGATTGACCGGCAGAGCCCCGTAAACGCACATGAACATGACCATCAGCCAAGCTATCCATACCAAAATTACGGGTAATTTCGGCAGAGAAACGCGTCCCGATAGCGCGTTGCGTATTGCGGACAGAATAGGTGAGCTGGGTCTTTTCCCGACGAGTGAAGACGGCTTGTGCATCCTGCAACATCTGGGCATCAAGGCTATCTGGAACCGGATTTCGGAAACCGTCAATCTGGAAGTAACGCGCTTCGGTATTGGCATCCACCTTGGCCAGAACCGGATTAAGGTCAAGATCGTCCAAATGGTCGGCGCCACGATTGACCTGACTAAGAAGATCGGTCTGACCGATAATCTCTTTCAAGGAACGCACGCCCAGCTTGGCCAAAATTTCGCGGACTTCTTCGGCGATGAAGGTCATCAAATTGATAACCCGTTCCGGCGTTCCAATAAATTTCTGCCGCATGGCTTTATCCTGCGTGCAGATACCAACAGGACATTTATTGGAATGGCATTGCCGCACCATCAAACAACCCATCGCAATCAAGGATAAGGTACCAATACCAAATTCTTCAGCACCCAGAATAGCGGCAATCACGATATCACGTCCGGTTTTCAAACCACCATCGGTTCTTAACTTCACGCGATGCCGCAAACCATTCAAGGTCAGAACCTGATTGGCTTCTGACAGCCCCATTTCCCATGGCGTTCCGGCATATTTAATCGAGGTGAGGGGGGATGCACCCGTCCCGCCGACATTACCAGAAATCATGATAGAATCGGCATGTGCCTTAGCAACACCCGCCGCAATCGTTCCAATGCCTGCTGACGACACCAATTTTACACCGACGCGAGCGTTAGGATTGATCTGCTTTAAATCATAGATCAACTGCGCAAGGTCTTCGATAGAATAGATATCATGATGGGGTGGCGGTGAAATCAGGGTGACACCGGGGGTCGAATGCCGCAATTTGGCAATCATATCCGTCACTTTAAAGCCTGGAAGCTGGCCACCTTCACCGGGTTTTGCCCCTTGAGCAACCTTGATCTCGATTTCCTCACAGGCTCCGAGATAGGCCGCCGTCACCCCGAAACGTCCAGATGCCACCTGCTTGATTGGGGAATTGGCATTGTCGCCATTTTCATAAGGATGAAAACGTTCTGGTGCCTCACCACCTTCACCGGAAACCGATTTAGCACCAATACGGTTCATCGCGATTGCCAGCGTTTCATGCGCCTCTGGTGACAATGCCCCCAAAGACATCCCAGGCGTAATAAAACGGCGACGGATTTCAGTGATCGGTTCGACTTCTTCAATCGGAATTGGCTGTTTTGACCAATTAAACCCTAGTAAATCACGCAAGTAAACCGGTGGTAATTGATGCACTTCCTTCGAAAATTCAAGATAGGTCGTGTAGCTATCGCTGGAGACCGCCTTTTGCAATTTGCGCATCAATTCTGCGGTATAGGCATGGCTGTCGCCGCTGGCACGTTGACGATAAAAACCACCAACATCCAAAGCCTTTTTGTTGGCCGCAAAAGCATTCTGATGCCGTAGCAATGCTGATCGCTGCAAAGAGGCGTAACCTTCACCGGAAATCTTGGCGGTCATACCAGGGAATAAATCATTGACCAATGCGCGAGATAAACCGACAGCTTCAAAATTATAGGCACCGCGATAGCTTGAAACAACAGCAATACCCATCTTTGCCATGATCTTCAGCAAACCATTGCAGATAGCATGGTGATGATTATCAAGGCATTGCTCAAGCGTCATCGTGCCAAACAGCCCTTGGCTGTGACGATAGGCAATTGCAGATTCTGCGAGATAGGCGTTGACCGTTGTTGCCCCGACACCAATCAAAACGGCAACATAATGCGGATCAATACATTCGGATGCTCGAACATTGATCGACGCATAAGAACGCAAGCCTTTCCGTATCAAATGAGTATGAACGGCGGCCGTTGCCAATATCATGGCGACAGCAACACGGTCAGAACCAATATGCTCGTCAGTCAAGAATAACTCGCTATGCCCTGAACGGACAGCATTTTCAGCCTGTGTCCGTAAATTGCTGATAGCATGACGCAGCGCATCGGCTCCATCATCCGGCGAGAAGGTGCAATCGATTTCAACCGCCTGTTCACCGAAATGGTCTTTCAACTGGCACCATTCCGAAGTTTTTAAATAAGGCGTATCGAGCGTTAGAATCTGCTTTTGTTTATTTTCGCTATCGAGAATATTGCCGAGATTACCAAAACGCGTCGTCAGAGCCATAACTTGCGTTTCGCGCAAGGAATCGATTGGCGGATTGGTTACCTGACTGAAATTCTGGCGGAAAAACTGGCTGGTCAGACGTGGCTTTTCGGTCAGGACAGCAAGAGGCGTATCATCCCCCATGGAGCCCATGGCTTCTTTTCCGGTTTCAGCCTGTGGAGACAGGACAAGATCCATATCTTCCAAGGTTAAACCCGCCGAAACCTGCCGCTTAATCAACTCGTCCCGATCATAAGGAATAACCGGATCATAGCTTTTCAGATCAAGGTCACTCAGCTTTTTGAAGTCTTTAATCCATTCGCCATAAGGACGTTCACTGGCAATCAGATCTTTTAACGGGCGATCTTCATAAAAACGGCCTTCATCCAAATTGACCGCAATCATTTGACCGGGGCCCAATTGTCCTTTGGCAATGACATTATTTTCCGGCACAACAACCATGCCGGATTCAGAACCAACGATTAGAAGGTTGTCCTTGGTGCGCACCGTGCGAAGGGGACGAAGCGCATTACGGTCAACACCGGCAACTGCCCATGAACCATCGGTAATCGCAAGAGCGGCGGGGCCATCCCAAGGCTCCATCACTGAAGCCAGATAGCTATACATATCCCGATGTGCTTTTGGCATATCAGGGTTATGCTGCCATGCTTCGGGGATCAGCATCAATTTGGCAGCAGGCGCATGCCGTCCCGCACGACAAATGGTTTCAAATACCGCATCCAAGGCCGCCGTATCCGAAGCGCCCGCCGGAATAAGGGGTTTAATATCTTCGGAATGCTCACCAAAGGCGAGGCTAGCCATTTTGATTTCATGGCTTTTCATCCAGTTACGGTTACCGCGAATGGTATTGATTTCACCATTATGCGCTAACATTCGGAAAGGTTGAGCTAACCACCATTGCGGGAAGGTATTGGTTGAATAACGCTGATGGAAAACAGCAACACGGCTGACAAAGCGTTCATCCTGAAGATCGGGATAAAAGATTGACAGGGCTTCGGCCAAAAACAGCCCTTTATAAACGATCGAGCGACAAGACAGCGAGCAGATATAAAAATCGTTGATTTGAGCCGCAATTACCTTCTTTTCGATACGGCGGCGGATCAGATAGAGATTCTTTTCAAATTCAGCAGCACTCATTTCGTCAGGATGGGGGCCTGCGATCATGATCTGCTCGATTTCAGGGCGCGTCCGCATTGCCTTTTCGCCGATAACTGAGATATCGACCGGAACCTGCCGCCATCCATAGATCCGATAACCGAAATCAATAATTTCAGATTCGACGATCGTGCGGCAAGTCTCTTGTGCCGAAAGATCGGTTCTCGGCAAAAAAACCATACCTACTGCCAACCGGTTTGGAAGTGGCGCATGTCCGGCATGGGCAATGGCATCATCGAAAAAGCTGGCAGGTAAATCGACATGGATACCAGCACCATCACCAGTCTTTCCATCAGCATCGACAGCCCCACGATGCCAGACAGCCTTCAAAGCATCAATCGCCGCCGTGACCACCCGACGAGAAGCCTTGCCGTCGGTGGCAGCAACCAAGCCGACACCGCAAGCATCGGTTTCAAATTCGGGGCGATACATGCCTTCTTTAGCGAGGCGTTCGCGCTCGGCAAAGACATCAAAAGAATCGGCAGAAGATTTTATGCTCATGGCTTACTTTTCCCAAGCGACTTAACCTGCCGCTTATTAAAGTTCATTTATATCTTAAGGCTTGATTGCGGCGCTTCAAAAGATTCAAAACGCCCCAAAAATCAGGCAAAAACAGCTTTCTTTTTGGCCTTGGTCGCTGCGTCCTGCTTGTCATGCTGGCGGTTTGATAGCCATTGATGAATCTGTTCGCTTGCGACCAGACCGTCACGAATAGCCCAAACCACAAGGCTAGCACCGCGGACAATATCACCAGCGGCAAAGATTCCTTCGATACTGGTCTGTAATGTGACCGGATCAGCCTCTACCGTTCCCCAAGGCGTAACCGACAATTCAGGTGCATTGAAAAGTGTTGGCAAGTCTTCTGGTGAAAAACCCAAAGCACAAATGACAAGATCAGCATCCATGTCAAAGAGACGTGCGGGATCAGGTTCAGGGGAACGTCGGCCAGAACCATCTGGCGC
>NZ_JAIWON010000012.1 GCF_020216885.1 Zymomonas sp.
AAGCTCCAATTTTTATTAAAATATCCGTCAGTAAAGCCACTGGCAGCAGTCCATCGACACGGTCCATAATACCGCCATGCCCAGGTAAAAGATTGCCGGAATCTTTGACATTGGCACGTCTTTTCAGCCAGCTTTCAAAAAAGTCACCGGCTTGGGCGACAACAGCCATAGGCGCACCAGCTACCTTCATGATGAAAGGAAGCTGACCAAAATCTGCAATAAAATAAGCCGTAATAGCAGCCGCTATCATTCCACCGATCAGGCCGCTCCACGTCTTTTTCGGGCTTAGAGCTGGACATATTTTGGCACCGCCAATGAGCCGCCCTGAAAAAAAAGCACCGATATCGGTTGCAGCTGTGACCGCCACAATCCAGCTTACCAGCCAGAGGCCATTAGGCTGTAATCGCAATGAAGTCAGTGCTAATACGGGTAAAAGAGCATAGAAAAAACCGGCAATTATCCAGCCTAAAGAGGCGCCAGTCAGATGTCGCCATTCGCGGAATATCAAAGCAGCGATGACCGCAGCCGATAGAGCAAAGACATAGCCGCCTGCCCAGATAAGGCCAACCGCCAGAACCGCTAATAAAAGTCCAACAATGATGCGAAGTTTTAGCTCACTCACAAGCCACCATAGCGCCTTTCTCGGCGTGCATATTCTTCTACCGCAGCTTTCAGGGTTTCGCTGCCGAAATCAGGCCATAAGGTATCTATAAACAGTAACTCGGCATAAGCGGCTTGCCATAATAAGAAATTGGACAAGCGCTTTTCACCAGAGGTTCTGATAACCAAATCAAGAGGCGGTAAATCATGGGTATATAACAGAGATTCAATTGTCCCGACATCAATATTTTCGGGATCAAGCTGCCCTTCTTTGGCTTTCTCTGCAATGCGTTTGGTTACATGAACCAATTCGTCTTGTGCGCCATAATTCAAGGCAAAAACTAAAGTCAGCCTTGTATTATTGGCTGTAATTTCAATCGCCTGCTTGAGTAAAGCGACTAAATCTGGATCAAATCGTGTATAATCGCCGATTACCTTGAGGCAAATGCCGCGTTCTTTGATATTGTGCATTTCCTGCCGAAGGCAAAGCCGCAATAACCTCATAAGGTCAGCGACTTCGCTTGCAGGACGGCGCCAGTTTTCAGAAGAAAAAGCATATAAGGTCAGAACCTCAATGCCCATTTCTGCGGCTGCCCGTACTGTTGCTTTGACCGCATCGGCACCCTTTTTGTGCCCAGCAATTCTAGGTAAATGGCGCGCAGAAGCCCATCGTCCATTGCCATCCATAATGATGGCAACATGACGAGGCACAAAAGATGCAGACTTATGCGGTTTTTCCGCAGAATTGGCCAGTGGGGCTATCACTTACCAAGGATTTCCTTTTCCTTGTGCACAGCCAGCGCATCGATGTCAGCGATTGTTTTATCCGTTAGTTTCTGCACTTCATTTTCGAAGCGCTTCTTCTCGTCTTCGCTGATTTCGTTTTTCTTTTCATCCTGCTTGATCTGGTCATTACCATCACGACGAACGTTACGAACAGCAATACGTGCCTTTTCGGAATATTGTCCGACCAGTTTTGCGAGTTCTTTACGACGTTCTTCCGTCAAATCGGGAATAGGGAGACGCAGCATCTGCCCATCAACAATAGGGTTAAGACCCAGACCGGCTGAACGGATGGCTTTATCGACGGGCGTGACATTGCTTTTGTCCCAGACCTGAACAGTGATCATACGTGGTTCGGGGACAGAAACAGTCGCCACCTGATTAAGGGGCATATTGGCACCGTAAACATCAACGGTAACCGGATCGAGCAGACTGGTCGAGGCGCGTCCTGTTCTGAGACCGGAGAAATCACTCTTCAATGATTCCACTGCGCCTTTCATACGCCGTTCCAGATCGGCTTTATTATAGGCAGCCATTATTCTTCCTCATTACATACTATCGTTGACACACCGTCGCCTTTAAGAACACGGCTGAAATTGCCTTGTTCCCGAATATTGAAAACAACGATCGGAATATTGTTATCGCGACATAAAGCCGTTGCGCTGGCATCCATAACTTTTAAGTCATCAGCCAGAACGCGATTGAAAGAAACACAGTCATAGCGTCTGGCTTCTTTTACCTTTTTCGGATCGGCATCATAGACACCATCAACCGAAGTGCCTTTAAACAAGGCATCGCATTTCATTTCAGCTGCACGCAAGGCCGCACCACTATCAGTGGTAAAAAAGGGATTACCTGTACCTGCTGCAAAAATAACGACCCGACCTTTTTCCATATGCCTCTCCGCCCGCCGACGGATAAAAGGCTCGCAAACGGTTGGCATCGGAATAGCGGATTGAACGCGGGTATCAACGCCAAGATTTTCAAGCGCATTTTGGACAGCAATCGCGTTCATTACGGTTGCTAGCATACCCATATAGTCGGCACTGCTACGCTCAATGCCTCGGGCGGTTGCTGCTAATCCCCGAAAGATATTGCCTCCACCGACAACAATGCATAGCTGGTATCCGGCTTCGCGGGCAGCTCGAATTTCATCGGCAACGCGGGCGACAGTCGCCGGATCAATCCCGAATTGGCCGGGACCCATCAACACTTCGCCTGACAATTTAAGCAGGACACGGTTGAAGCGCGGGCGTTTATACACCGTCAATACCTCTCGTGACTATCGAAACAAGGTAAGCTCTACTTCTATCAGTAAATATCGCTATGCCAAGTAAAGGATTATAAAAAAGGCCAACTTCTCCTATTTTGAGAGAAGTTGACCCTGATGACGAATAAAATTAGACGCCAGCGGCAGCAGCGACTTCAGCAGCGAAGTCAGTTTCCTGCTTTTCGATGCCTTCGCCAAGCTGGAAGCGAACAAACTGTTTCAGCGTGATCGGCTTACCGGCTTCTTTACCGGCCTTGCTGACAACATCGGAAACACGAGTTTTGCCATCAACAACAAAGATCTGGCTAAGAAGGGCATTTTCTTTACGATATTTCGCAACAGCGCCTTCGACCATGCGGGTCACGATTTCAGCTGGCTTACCAGATTCTGCGGCTTTTTCCTGTGCAATAGCGCGCTCGCGTTCAACAGCAGCATCGTCCAGAGAATCTTCATCCAAAGCTAACGGGGTAGCAGCGGCAACATGCATAGCAATCTGCTTGCCCAAAGATTCGAGGAAATCGCTAGGGGCTTCACTTTCGAGAGCAACCAAAACGCCGATTTTACCAACGCCTGGTGCAACCTGATTGTGAATATAAGGAACAACAACACCGTTTTCGACTTCAAGAAGAGCCGCACGACGCAGAGCCTGATTTTCACCGATCGTTGCGATATTCGCGGTCAGAACATCATTGACGGAACCACCGGCTGGGTGCGGAGCCTTGGAAAGGGTGTCGATATCGCTGCCATGTTCGAGAACAAGAGCGGTAACAGCTTTGACGAAATCCTGAAATTTTTCGTTTTTGGCAACGAAATCAGTTTCACTGTTGACTTCGAGAACGGCACCTTTGGTACCATCGATCATAACACCGACGAGACCTTCAGCAGCCTGACGGCCTGATTTTTTCGCAGCGGCAGCCAAACCCTTGGCACGCAGCCAATCAACAGCAGCTTCCATTTCGCCGTTGGCTTCGTTGAGGGCTTTTTTACAATCCATCATGCCTGCGCCAGTGCGCTCACGCAGAGCTTTCACGGCTGCAGCGGTAATCTCCGCCATAGTTTTCCTCTTTATGTTACGGATGAGGCAGGGAAAGTCTTCCCTGCCTCTAAATTATCAGTGTTTCATATCGCGGATAAAAAGAACGCTGATATGAAACCGCAATATTAAGCTAAAGCTTCTTCAGCCGCTGGTTCTACAGCTGCGCCGAGATCTTCGCCCAGTTCTTGACGGTTCTGCTGATCGCCACGGGTAGCGGCTTCAGCGATCGCATCGCAGTAATAACGGACAGCGCGGGCTGCGTCATCATTGGCTGGAATCGGGAAAGCAATACCATCGGGGCTGACGTTGGAATCGAGGATAGCAACAACTGGAATACCCAGCGTGTTGGCTTCTTTGATAGCCAATTCTTCTTTATTGGCATCAACGACAAACATGATGTCGGGGATGGTGCCCATATCGCGAATACCGCCCAAAGACAATTCGAGCTTGTCGCGTTCACGGGTCAGCTGAAGAATTTCTTTCTTGGTGAAACCAGCGGTATCACCGGACAGCTTTTCTTCGAGGCTCTTCAAACGTTTGATGGAGCCAGAAATCGTGCGCCAGTTGGTCAACATACCACCCAACCAACGGTGGTTGACAAAGAACTGGCCAGAACGACGAGCGGCGTCAGCAATCGGTTCCTGAGCTTGGCGCTTGGTGCCGACAAATAAAACTTTACCACCGTGAGCAACCGTCTGGCTGATGAAGTCAAGGGCGCGGGTGAACAAAGGAACAGTCTGAGACAGATCCATGATATGGATGCCGTTGCGATCACCGAAAATATAAGGTTTCATTTTCGGGTTCCAACGATGGGTCTGGTGACCGAAATGGGCGCCAACATCCAACAAAGACTGCATAGTAACGGTAGGTACCGCCATAATTATTCTCCTTCCGGTTAAACCTCTTCGGGGAAGTGACCTTCCGGATCGACGAAAGGCACCGGTCGTTCAAAAACCCCGAGTGTGAGATATGGGGCGCAGTAACTATAATGCGCCCAAAAATCAAGAGCAGGATAAGCTGCTTCGGTTATTTTATATCAGTTATAGCGATTTAACCAGTTTTTAGTTCCAGCTTGACAATGGAACATTTGAAGAACAAAAGGGATAACACGGCATAATGATATAACAGATTATGCTATTTTTACTCTAGACACGACAGAATCGTCATGTTTTCATGATGAAGGTGGGAAGCAATTTGGAACAAAACAAGAACTTAAATTAAAATCTGATGCTGTCTTTAAGAAAGGAAAAGCAATGATAACTTTTTGTTTTTGGGGGATATTGTCTGTTGCTGCTTTATCCAGCGTAATAAGTCTGATCCAAGATATCCGTTATATTGGGCGTTGGATCTCATCTTTCTATTTTCGGCCAATTCATAAAGCGATTACGATCAATATTAAATTGGCGCCGAAAACGCTTTCTATGAAAGCAAGACCAAGATTTTTCACTTGGTTTGAAATCCCTGATGATGCATCAGAGGAAAGAGAAAAAATAATTTTTTAAAAGAAGCTATTGATGAAGAAAGAAACGATAAGCCTCTTCTTTCAGAAAGATTGTTTTTATAAACAGATTAAATTGATTTTAAGTTAGGTGAAGGTCTGATTGAAAGAACCACCCCTCCACCTATTTTGGAGATCGGATTGATAGAATTAGAGTGGATTTTCAAGCGTCCTCTGTGACTATAGTTTTTTCTTTAGATTTCATTATCTTGCTATAACTTAGAATCCCAAAAGGTAGCATTACCGTATAAATAACACTGAAAACCGATAGGACTGCCCAAGGGGCACTAATAAAAGCCGCGGCACCAACCGCAACCATAACCAACAATCCCAACCGCAATTTTGGGCGAACCCGAAGCACTGACCAGCCAAATGTTGGAAGATCGGCAATCATCAAGAACGCCGATAAGCTGATCCATAAACCGACTAATAAAGGCATACGGAACAGATCATATCCCGAGACATACCAAGCATATAAAGGCATCATCGAGAAATTAGCTCCAGCAGGTGCAGGAACCCCTGTCAGAAAGCCGGCTGATTTGTGAGGTTGATCGAGATAATCGATATTGACGTTAAATCTTGCCAATCGTAACGCGCAACAAACCGCATGAGAGAGGGCAAATAACCAGCCCCAACGCGGCCAATTTTGTAATGACCAAAGATAAACCAAAATTGCAGGGGCTACTCCAAAGGCGATGGCGTCAGAAAGGGAATCTAATTCTGCCCCAAAACGGGTAGCCCCCTTTAAAAGACGGGCAACGCGGCCATCCAAGGTATCAAGAACAGCCGCTACTAAAATAGCATAGATAGCATGTTCCCATTCACCGGATACCGCATAACGAATGGCGGTTAATCCACTACATAAAGCCAAAGTGGTAATAGCATTAGGCATCAATGCCCGAACAGGAATGCTGCGTCTTTCGTTTTGATATCGGTTTTTTGAGCGGGTTTTAGGAAAGGTCATAACCGCCTCCCCGTCAGCGGCCTAACTTGTGATCCAATCTGCCCCAGAATGGTTTCGCCGGCAAGGCAACGCTGTCCCAGAGCGACTTGGGGCGTTACCCCTACTGGTAAATAGACATCAAGGCGGCTTCCAAAACGAATAAGCCCAATACGCTCGCCCCGTTCGACATAGTCTTCAACCTTGGTCAAAGGAACAATCCGACGGGCAATTAAACCGGCAATCTGCGTCAGACCGATATTGAGGCCTTCTTTCGTTTCAATCATGAAATGCTGCCGCTCGTTTTTTTCGCTAGCTTTATCGAGATCGGCATTCACAAAAGCACCTGGGATATAGGCAATACGGGCAATGCGTCCCGGAACCGGCGCACGATTGATATGCACATCAAAAACGCTCATAAAGATAGAAACGCGCGTTAAGGGCGCATCACCTAATCCGTCTACGCCAGCCAGTTCAGGCGGCGGCAGCACATCTGCAATTAGACAGACCATACCATCCGCAGGGGAAACAATCAGCCCCTCACCTTCTGGGACTGTTCTGATCGGATCGCGAAAAAACGCGGCGACACAAAAACAGAGAACACCTAAAGGCCATGCCATCCATAACCAGCTAAAATAGGTGATGATAGCGGAAATAATGACCGCAATAACGAAGAATTTCCGACCTTCTGGATGGATAGAAGGAAAATGCCAACGGATAGATTGTGCTGCGCTGTTTTTGCGCTGTTCCTCTTTATTCATGCTTGCCTTTTAAAGGCCTCCTACTCTTCTGACAATGGCTACAATCAGTTATCCGTCGGATAGGACAGAAGCTTGATTTTTAATAAGGAATTTCAAAATACCAAAGAATTATCGGTATAAAAATATTTTCGACAAGAGATAAAACTATCTTTTACACAAAATCCGATACTATCATAAAATTGTAATAAAAATATCATTTATAATGACTTTCCCCCATCAAGGCCGAGAAAGGACTGCGTTATTAAATTTATCCCTGTCTATCTATCCGGATTATCGATCCTAGCTCTATTTATTATTGCCGTCAGTCATGTTCCTGTCGGGTGGCCGATCTTGTCGCTTCTGTTGATTGTTATCCTTTGGGGATGGTGGTTTAAAAATATTGCCGAAGCATCAACCCCTTTTCCTGAAAGTAAAAGCGGGAATAGCCTTACGGATTCTGCCTATCCTTTTTCTCAAGCGACAGCGGCAGATATTATTATAGCCATGGATGAACCAGCCTTACTGGTCAATCAAGGGCAAGTTGAAGTGGCTAATCCTGCCGCTGAAAATTTGCTAGGTATGCATATTGAAGGGGGTGATATCAGAATGGCTATTCGCCATCCTGCGGCTATCCGTCTTTTAACCGAGCCGCTTGATAATATGACCCCTGTTTTGCTTGCCGGATTGGGAGGCGTTAATCGTCGCTGGGAATTATACGCTTATCCTTTGAACGAAGAGCAACGGCTCATTCTGTTGCGAGATCAAAGCACGGCTCATTTAACAGAACAGGTTAGAATAGACTTTGTTGCGAATACCAGTCACGAATTGCGGACGCCGCTCGCGACTTTAAGCGGATTTATTGAAACATTAGAAGATGATGATGTCATTAAAGATCACGATACGCGTCATCATTTTTTGTCGATCATGGCGCGTGAAGCCAAAAGAATGCAAAATCTGGTCGATGATTTAATGTCTCTTTCCCGGATTGAAGCCGGAAAATTTTCATTACCCAATGATATTGTTCATATGTCACCTGTAGTTGAAGAGGTCGTGTCTAATATTCAGGCATCAGGACAGGCGAAAGCAACCCAAATCACACTCGAAAATCATTTATCCAGTGATAGCTTACAGGGTGACCGCGCCGAATTAACGCAGCTCCTTTATAATATTATCGGCAATGCCTTAAAATATGGCCGTAAAGAGGGCAAAATTAAAGTCGCGCTCGATAATACTGACGATCATAGAATAAAATTAGCTATTGCAGATGAAGGTGATGGTATTCCATTTCATCATATTCCCCGCCTAACGGAGCGCTTCTATCGAGTGGATAATAGCCGCAGTCGCGCTTTAGGGGGAACAGGATTGGGGTTAGCCATAGTAAAACAAATCGTCGAGCATCATCGGGGAGAATTACTGATAGATAGTCTCCCTAGTAAAGGCACGACGGTAACGGTTTTCTTGCCAACGACCGATTTCTTCCCTGAATAAGGGATTTTTGATGTCATAAAAACATAATAAATATGTCACTTTCCTGTCATTGACAGGGGGTAAAAACTTTTAGTCATCAAAAGACAAAGTAAAATCAAGAATGGATCATAAGGATAAATTTTGATCGTTTATGTGCTTTCTCTGCGGAAAAAAAAGAAAAACGCTGTTATCATCTCGATTAAAGCGTTTTAATGCCTTGAGGATAATATGAAAAAAGCATCGGAAATCGGTCATACAGTAAAAGCTTTTGATGAAGACCTTGGCGGGTTGCGTGCTCTGATCTGCGAGATGGGAGGGCTGACGGAAATTGCCTTAACCTCGACATTGGAAGCCTTGATCCATAGCAATAAAGAATTGGCCACCCAGATCGTTGAAAAAGACAAGGAAATTGACGCACTGGAAATAGAAGCCGAACGTGTGGCTATGCGCATTATTTCTCTGCGAGCGCCTCTTGCTGACGATCTGCGTGATGTGATCGCTGCGATGAAGATTTCAGGCATTCTTGAACGCATGGCTGATTACGCCAAGAATATCGCTAAACGTGTCCCGATATTGCAAAATATGGTTTCGATCCATCCTGTGCCGGTGTTGCCGGTTATGGGCGAAATGGTTTCGGAAATGGTGCGCAATGTGTTGGATGCTTATGCGGCAAGAGATCCCAAAAAGGCATTGCATGTCGCAGAATATGATATGGAAGTTGATGGATTATATAACAATCTATTCCGTATCCTTTTGACTTATATGATGGAAGATTCTGGCAGAATAAGCACTTGTATCCACCTGATGTTTATCGCCAAAAATCTGGAACGCATTGGGGATCATGCCACAAATATTGCGGAAATGGTGTATTTTGCGGCTACCGGCAAGCAAATGCCGGAAAGAACGCGTGGTAAAGATTTGCTGGCATCGGAGGGTAGCTAATGGCCGCTTTACGGCTACTACTCGTTGAAGATGACGACGCTCTTGCCGAATTACTGAAATGGCATTTTAGCAAGCAAAATTTTGAAGTTGTTCATACGCGAGATGGGGATGAAGCCTTGTTATTGGCGCGGGAGAACCCGCCCGATATTATGCTTCTTGACTGGATGGTAGAAGGTACTTCGGGGATCGAAGTCTGTCGACAGTTACGACGTTATCCGGAAACGGCTAATCTTCCGATTATTATGCTGACGGCGCGGGGAGAAGAAGACGACCGGATTAGAGGACTTGAAACCGGCGCGGATGATTATGTCACCAAGCCTTTTTCACCTCGCGAGCTGGTTGCAAGGGTGCTTGCTGTGTTGCGTCGCATCCGCCCCGCCCTTAGCAAAGAACAATTGACTTATAATGATATAGAAATGGATCTTGTTAGCCATCGCGTTAAACGGGCTGGTACAAATATTTCGATAGGTCCGACGGAATTTCGTCTGTTAAGGCATTTGATGGAATATCCAAGGCGCGTCTTTTCGCGAGAAAAGCTGCTGGATTATATCTGGGGACAGGATAGTGACATCGAGTTAAGGACTGTTGATGTTCATATCCGCCGTCTTCGGAAAGCTTTAAATCGCGACGGTTTGCCAGATCTTATCAGGACAGTCCGCTCGGCCGGTTACGCCTTGGATACAGATGAAGAATAAAGAACCAAGCTGAAAAAGCGGTTATTCTA